>NZ_JARAVK010000112.1:0-29746 GCF_033792765.1 Streptomyces sp. PA03-6a
CGGCGGGGGCCGTGGGGGCGTGGTCCCGGTCCCGGACGAGGGCGAGCCAGGGCAGCACGGCGACGGCGGCGATCACGCCCCAGGCGGCGAGGCCGAGCCGCCAGTCGCCACCGAAGGCGCGGGTCGCCGGGACGGTCGCCGCGGCGGCGAGGGCGGTGCCCAGGGACAGGGCCATCGAGTAGAGCCCCGTCATGGTGCCCACCCGGTCCGGGAACCAGCGCTTGACGACGACGGGCATCAGGACGTTGCCGACGGCTATGCCGCCGAGCGCGAGGGCGCTGGCGGCGAGGAAGAGCGCCGTTCCGCCGGCGAACGGACGCAGGAAGAGCCCGAGGGTGATCGCGACCAGCCCGGCGCAGACCACGGCGCCGGGGCCGCGGCGGCGGGCCAGCCGGGGCGCGGTCACCCCGAACACGGCGAAGCACAGCGCGGGGACGGAGGTGAGCAGGCCCGCGACGGTGCCGCTCATGCCGAGGCCGTCGCGGACCTCCTCCAGGAGGGCGCCGAGGCTGGTGATGGCGGGCCGCAGATTGAGGGCGGCGAGCACCAGCGCGACCGCCACCAGGATCCGGGTGCGCCGTACGCCTTGCGCGGCGGGGGGAAGGTGTGCGGGCATGGTGGCCCGTTCCGTGGCAGGGTCGAGCGTCGCTTCGTCGTCACGCATGCCGACCATCATAGAATGATGGGATGAATGTTGAGGAGACCCCATGCCCCTGACCTCACCCCGGCGCTCCGCCCTGGCCGACCAGGTGATCGCGCAGCTGCGCGCCCAGATCACCTCCGGTGAGTGGCCGGTGGGGTCGCGGATCCCCACCGAGACCCAGCTGGTCGAGCAGCTCGGGGTGGCCCGCAACACCGTCCGCGAGGCGGTGCGGGCACTCGCGCACAACGGACTGCTCGACATCCGGCAGGGCTCCGGCACCTACGTGCTGGCCACCAGCGAGCTCGCCGGGGTGATGCACCGCCGCTTCGCCGACGCCGACCCGCGGCACGTGGCCGAGCTGCGCAGCGCCCTGGAGGCGTCCGCGGCCGCGCTCGCCGCGCAGCGGCGGACGGACCGCGACCTGAAGCAGCTGGACGCGGCCCTGGCCCGGCGCGAACGGGCCTGGGAGTCGGGCCGCACCGAGGCCTTCGTCGACGCCGACGCGGCGCTGCACCTGTCCGTCGTGGCGGCCTCGCACAACGACGTCGTCGCCGAGCTCTACGCCGACCTCGGCGAGGTGCTGCGCGCCTTCCTGCGCGCGGACGTCGGCGAGGAGCTGCGCGCCGAGCAGTACGTGGACCACGCCCGCCTGGTCGAGGCGATCCGGGCCGGAGATCAGGAGGCGGCCTCCGCCGAGGCCTCTGCACACGCCTTCAGCTGCCGCTTCAGTCCAGCGTCCCGGTGACCCAGACCTCCTGGATCTCCTGCCAGCAGCGGTCGCTGAGCGTGACGGTCTGCGCGGGTCCTACCGGGACGGGGGCTCCGTCGACGTCCGGGTCCCACCACTGGAGGCACTCGATGTGCAGCTGCACGCGGTCCAGGTCGGGGTCGGGGTTGAAGCACACGGCGACGCCCTCGCTGCCCTGCACCGAGGTCCGGCACTGCGCGACGTCCGGCATCCGTGCCGCGGCGGTGGTCGCGGCGCATACGTAGGGACGCACGATCGACGCCCTCCCTCCGCTCGCCCCCGGCCCCCGCACAGCCATCCTCCCGGCCCGGGGGGTCCGGCCACCCGGTCTGCTGGGCCGAACGGGGGACGGCGCCCCGAACGCGCGTACGGCCCTGGTGCCGCCCGAGGGCGGCACCAGGGCCGTACGCGAAGGGGCCGGAACGGGCCCCTACGATCAGGCGCCGACCGCGTGCAGACCGCCGTCGACGTGGATGATCTCCCCCGTGGTCTTGGGGAACCAGTCGCTCAGCAGCGCGACGACACCGCGGCCGGCCGGCTCGGGGTCGGCGAGGTCCCACTCGAGCGGGGCCCGGTGGTTCCAGACGTCGGCCAGCTCGCCGAAGCCCGGGATGGACTTGGCGGCCATGGAGCCGATCGGGCCCGCCGAGATCAGGTTGCAGCGGATGTTCTGCTTGCCCAGGTCCCGGGCGATGTAGCGGGAGGTGGCCTCCAGCGCCGCCTTGGCCGGGCCCATCCAGTCGTACTGGGGCCAGGCGAACTGCGCGTCGAAGGTGAGGCCGACGACAGAACCGCCCTCCTGCATCAGCGGCAGGCAGGCCATGGTGAGCGACTTCAGCGAGTACGCCGAGACGTGCATCGCGGTGGCGACGGACTCGAACGGCGTGTTGAGGAAGTTGCCGCCGAGGGCGTCCTGCGGCGCGAAGCCGATGGAGTGCACGACGCCGTCGAGGCCGCCCAGCTCCGCGCCGACCACGTCGGCGAGGGAGGCCAGCTGCTCGTCGTTGGTGACGTCGAGCTCGATGACCTTGACCGGCTTGGGCAGCTTCTTGGCGATGCGCTCGGTCAGCGTGGGCCGCGGGAACGCCGTGAGGATGATCTCGGCACCCTGCTCCTGGGCGAGCTTCGCGGTGTGGAACGCGATGGAGGACTCCATCAGCACGCCGGTGATGAGGATGCGCTTTCCAGCGAGGATTCCGCTCATGGTGCTCAGTGACCCATACCCAATCCGCCGTCGACGGGAATGACGGCTCCGGTGATGTATGCCGCCTCGTCGGAGGCGAGGAAGCGGACCGAGGAGGCGATCTCCTCGGGCTGCGCGTAGCGGGCCAGCGGGACCTGGCTGACGATGTTCTTCCGCTGCTCGTCGGTGAGCACACGGGTCATGTCGGTGTCGACGAAGCCGGGGGCGACGACGTTGACGGTGATGTTGCGCGAGCCGAGCTCACGGGCGAGGGAGCGCGCGAAGCCGACCAGGCCGGCCTTGGACGCGGCGTAGTTCGCCTGGCCCGCCGAGCCGAGCAGCCCCACCACGGAGGAGATCAGCACGATGCGGCCCTTGCGGGCGCGCAGCATCTTCCTCGACGCGGCCTTGACCACGCGGAAGGTGCCGGTGAGGTTGGTGTCCACGACGGACGTGAAGTCGTCGTCGGACATCCGCAGCAGCAGCTGGTCGCGGGTGACGCCGGCGTTCGCCACCAGCACCTCCACCGCACCCTGCTGGGCCTCGATCTCCTTGAACGCCTGCTCGACCTGCTCACCGTCGGTGATGTCGCACTTGACGGCGAAGAGCCCCTCCGGGGGCTCGCCCGAGCGGTAGGTGACGGCGACCTTGTCGCCCGCGTCGGCGAACGCCCTGGCGATGGCGAGGCCGATGCCCCGGTTTCCTCCGGTGACGAGAACCGAGCGGCTCAACGGATCACCCTTTCCCTAGAGGTCTGGTACTCCAGAAAACTATCTGCCTACCTCGCGGTACGGGGAATCGACCCCCGACAGGGGCGTGTGCGAGTCGCTGTCGAGTCTCTACAGAAAACCGCAGGCGGGCGGATTGTCGGAGCGGCATGATTCACTGCGGAGACCTTGACGATTGGACAGAACGGGAGGCCGTCGTGCCCCACGAGGTCGATCAGTCATTCCTGGCGCTGCCGCTGCGGGCGCTCGCGGACGCGGCGCTGGCACGCGCCCGCGCCCTGGGAGCCGAGCACGCGGACTTCCGTCTCGAGCGGGTGCGCAGCGCCTCGTGGCGATTGCGTGACGGCAGGGCGTCCGGGTCGTCGGACACCACGGACGTCGGCTACGCGGTGCGCGTGGTGCACGGCGGGGCGTGGGGCTTCGCCTCCGGGGTCGACCTGACGATGGACGCCGCGGCGCGCGTGGCCGGGCAGGCGGTCGCGATGGCGAAGCTGTCGGCCAAGGTGATCGCCGCGGCGGGCTCCGACGAGCGGGTGGAGCTGGCGGCCGAGCCGGTCCACTCCGACAGGGTGTGGGTCTCCTCGTACGAGACCGACCCCTTCGATGTGCCCGATGCCGACAAGACGGGTCTGCTGTCCGAGTGGAGCGGCCGGCTGCTGGCCGCCGACGGCGTGTCGCACGTCGACGCCTCCCTGATGACCGTCCACGAGAACAAGTTCTACGCGGACACGGCGGGGACGACCACGACCCAGCAGCGGGTACGGGTGCACCCGGAGCTGACCGCCGTCGCGGTGGACCCGGAGTCCGGGGAGTTCGACTCGATGCGCACCCTGGCGCCGCCGGCCGGCCGCGGCTGGGAGTACCTGACCGGCACCGGCTGGGACTGGGACGCGGAGCTCGCGGAGATCCCCGGGCTGCTCGCCGAGAAGATGGCGGCGCCCCCGGTGGAGGCGGGCTCGTACGACCTCGTGGTCGACCCCTCGAACCTGTGGCTGACCATCCACGAGTCGATCGGCCACGCCACCGAGCTGGACCGTGCGCTGGGCTACGAGGCCGCCTACGCGGGCACCTCCTTCGCGACCTTCGACCAGCTGGGCACGCTGCAGTACGGCTCCCCGCACATGAACGTCACCGGTGACCGCACCGCCGAGCACGGCCTGGCGACCATCGGCTACGACGACGAGGGCGTGGCCGGGCAGTCCTGGGACCTGGTCAAGGACGGCGTCCTGGTCGGCTACCAGCTCGACCGCAGGATCGCCCGGCTCACCGGGTTCGAGCGCTCCAACGGCTGTGCCTACGCGGACTCCCCCGGCCACGTCCCGGTGCAGCGGATGGCGAACGTGTCGCTGCAGCCCGCGCCGGACGGGCCGTCCACGCAGGAGCTGATCGGCGGCGTCGAGCGCGGCATCTACGTCGTGGGCGACCGCTCCTGGTCGATCGACATGCAGCGCTACAACTTCCAGTTCACCGGCCAGCGCTTCTTCAGGATCGAGAACGGCCGGCTGGCCGGGCAGCTGCGCGACGTCGCCTACCAGGCCACCACCACCGACTTCTGGGGCTCCATGGAGGCCGTCGGCGGGCCGCAGACCTACGTCCTGGGCGGCGCCTTCAACTGCGGCAAGGCCCAGCCGGGTCAGGTCGCCGCCGTCTCGCACGGCTGCCCCTCCGCGCTCTTCCGCGGCGTCAACATCCTCAACACCACGCAGGAGGCCGGTCGATGAGCTCCGTTTCGAAGCCCCACGAGATCGTCGAGCGCGCCCTGGAACTGTCCCGGGCGGACGGCTGCGTCGTCATCGCCGACGAGGAGTCCTCGGCCAACCTGCGCTGGGCGGGCAACGCGCTGACCACCAACGGCGTGACGCGGGGCCGCACCCTCACGGTGATCGCCACGGTGAACGGCTCCCAGGGCACCGCCTCGGGCGTGGTGTCCCGCGCCGCGGTCACCGCGGACGAACTGGAGCCGCTGGTGCGGGCCGCCGAGGCGGCCGCGCGCGCCGCCGGCCCCGGCGAGGACGCCCAGCCGCTGGTCGAGGGGGTGCCGGCGAGCGCCTCCTTCACCGAGCCGCCGGCCGAGACCTCATCCGAGGTGTTCGCCGCCTTCGCGCCCGCCCTCGGCGAGTCCTTCGCCGCGGCCCGGGCCGGCGGCCGGCGGCTGTACGGGTTCGCCTACCACTACGTCACCTCCACCTACCTGGGCACGTCCTCGGGGCTGCGGCTCCGGCACGACCAGCCCAGCGGGACCCTGGAGCTCAACGCCAAGTCGCAGGACATGTCGCGCTCGGCGTGGGCCGGGGCCGGCACGCGCGACTTCACCGACGTCGACCCGGCGGCCCTGGACGCCGACCTGGCGCAGCGCCTGGCCTGGGCCGAGCGCCGGATCGACCTGCCCGCCGGGCGGTACGAGACGCTGCTGCCGCCCTCCGCCGTGGCGGACCTGGTGATCTACCAGCAGTGGAGCGCGTCGGCCCGGGACGCCGCGGAGGGCCGTACGGTCTTCAGCCGGCCGGGCGGGGGCACCCGGGTCGGCGACAAGCTCTCGGAACTGCCGCTGACGCTGCGCAGCGACCCGGCCGAACCGGGGCTGGAGTCGGCGCCGTTCGTCATCGCGCACGCCTCGGGTGACGCCGCGTCGGTCTTCGACAACGGGCTGCCCGTCAAGGCGACCGACTGGGTGCGCGAGGGCGTGCTCAACCGCCTGTCCACCACGCGGCACAGCGCCGGTCTGACCGGGCTGCCGTTCACGCCGTCCGGGGGCA
This sequence comes from Streptomyces sp. PA03-6a, assembly GCF_033792765.1. Classification (NCBI taxonomy): domain Bacteria; kingdom Bacillati; phylum Actinomycetota; class Actinomycetes; order Kitasatosporales; family Streptomycetaceae; genus Streptomyces; species Streptomyces sp. PA03-6a. The sequence goes on from NZ_JARAVK010000112.1 coordinate 6,059, forward strand.
ACCTGATCCTGGACGGCGGCGGCAAGCGGTCGCTGGAGGAGATGGTGGCGGACACCGAGCGCGGCCTGCTGCTGACCTGCCTGTGGTACATCCGCGAGGTGGATCCGGCCACCCTGCTGCTGACCGGGCTGACCCGGGACGGGGTCTACCTGGTGGAGGGCGGCGAGGTGACCGGTGTGGTCAACAACTTCCGGTTCAACGAGTCGCCGGTGGACCTGCTGGGCCGGGCCACCGAGGTGGGCCGCACCGAGCGGACGCTGCCGCGCGAGTGGAGCGACTGGTTCACCCGGGCCGCGTTCCCGGCGATGCGGGTCCCGGACTTCAACATGAGCTCGGTCAGCCAGGGGGTCTGACCAGGACGATGGGTGGGGCGATGGACGAGAAGCAGACGGTCAAGGTCTCGAAGTTCCTGGCGCGGGTGCTGCGGCACGACCCGGCCTCGATCGGGATCACCCTGGACGAGGCCGGCTGGGTGGACGTGGACGAGCTGATCGCCGCGTCCGGCCGCGCGGGCCGGCGTTTCTCGCGCACCGACCTCGACCACGTCGTGGCCACCAACAACAAGAAGCGGTACGCGTTCTCGGAGGACGGGCGGCGGATCCGGGCCAGTCAGGGGCACTCGGTGGAGGTCGACCTCGGGCTGTCGCCGGCGGAGCCGCCGGCCGTCCTCTTCCACGGCACGGCCAGCACCACCCTGCCGATCGTGCTGCGCGAGGGGCTCAAGCCGATGTCCCGGCAGGACGTCCACCTGTCCGCGGACGTGGAGACGGCCGTGCGCGTCGGTGCGCGGCACGGCCGTCCGGTGGTGCTGGCGGTGGACGCGGCCGGACTGACGGCCGCGGGCCACGAGTTCCGGGTGAGCGCCAACGGCGTGTGGCTCACCGACCTGGTGCCCCCGACGCATCTGCGGCAGCACGTCCTGTGAGCCCTGAGCGGGTCGCCCCCGTCAGGTGGCCGTCCGCCGCCGCCTGCCGCGGATCGAGGCCCACAGCGGGGTGATCACGGCGACGACGAGGATCGCGCCGAGGATCTGGAGCACGTGACGGATCCAGTCGATGCCACCGGTGTGCCGGACGCCGATCCATCCGGCGACCGCGTTGCCCAGGAAGGCGCCGAGGATGCCGCAGATGATGGTGAGCCACCAGGGGATGTCCTGCCTCCCCGGCAGGAGCAGCTTCGCCAGGAACCCGAGCACGATGCCGACGATGATCGCCCAGAACCAGTTCATGCGGCCAGTCTCGGCGTGGCCCCGGTACGCCGCATGCCGAAGGCGGCCATACGCCGTACGGCGGGTGCTGTCACACGCAGACGGCCTCCCCGGTCTCCTCTGCGGCAAACCCACGGCGTACCGTGGACAGTGCCGGAACCGGGTGGCTTCCGGCGTTTCGAGCAGGTGGTGGAACGTGATGCGGAAGCGGAGCGGTACCGAGGTCTTCCGGATCACCGGGACCGCGGCAGGGCTCACCGACGACGTCCGCGGAAGGCAGCGGCGCTACATCATCTCGATGTCGGTCCGCACCCTGTCCTTCATCCTGGCGGTCGTCCTGTGGCACGTCTCGACGCCGCTGGCCTGGATCGCGCTGGTCCTCGGCCTGGTGATGCCGTACATCGCCGTCGTCATCGCCAACGCGGGCCGGGAGAACGCCCCCGGACTGCCGTCGGCCCGGATCGCGCCGCCCGTGCGGCCGGCGCTCGGCCCCGGCGAACCGCTGCTGCCGGCGGAGCGGACCCCGGAAGAGGACGGACGCTCCCCCTCCGGTCAGGTCTGAACCTTTCCACCGCTCCGGGGCTGCTCAGGGGCCGCTCCGAAGCTCAAGAAAACCTCAGATCAATCATGGGGATCCACTCCACTGCGGGCCTTTCCGCGTGACATACTGCGTACGCGCTCCGCATCCCCCGTCGGAGCGACGGACCGACGCCGGGCGGCTCCCCCCGTGGCTGCCCGGCGTCGCCATGTTTGGATGGGGTTCGTGAACGACGAATCCCCGATCTGCTCCGCCAAGGGTTGCCGCGCCCCCGCCGTGTGGGTGCTCGCCTGGAACAACCCGAAGATCCACACGCCCGAGCGCCGCAAGACCTGGCTGGCGTGCGAGGAGCACCGCGAGCACCTCTCGTCGTTCCTGGGCGTCCGCGGCTTCCTGAAGGACGTCGTGCCCTTCGAGGAGTGGGAGTCGAGCTCAGCCGCCGATGGCTGACATGGGCCGCTCGGGCTGCAGGAACGTGGGGTCGTCCAGGCCGGAGCCGGCCTTCTTGCCCCACATCGCGGTCCGCCAGAGCTCGGCGACCTCCTCGTCGGAGCCACCGGAGCGGAGCGCCGCGCGCAGGTCGGTCTCCTCGCGCGCGAACAGGCAGTTGCGCACCTGACCGTCGGCCGTGAGCCGGGTGCGGTCGCAGGCCCTGCAGAAGGGCCGGGTGACGGAGGCGATCACACCGACCCGGGCGGGCCCGCCGTCCACCAGCCAGCGCTCGGCGGGAGCGTGGCCGCGGGCCGCGTCGGGCTCGGCGGTCAGCGTGAACCGGGTCCGCAGGCTCTCCAGGATCTCCTGGGCGGTGACCATGTCGCTGCGCTGCCAGCCGTGCTGGGCGTCGAGCGGCATCTGCTCGATGAAGCGCAGCTCGTAGTCGCGCTCCAGGGCCCAGGCCAGCAGCTCGGGAGCCTCGTCGTCGTTGACGCCGCGCATCAGCACGGTGTTGACCTTGACCGGGGTCAGGCCCGCGGCGTGGGCGGCCTCCAGGCCGCGTACGACGTCCTCGTGGCGCTTGCGGCGGGTGAGGGTCTGGAAGACGTCGGGACGCAGGGTGTCCAGGGAGACGTTCACCCGGTCCAGACCGGCCCCCCTCAGCGCCTGTGCGGTGCGGGCGAGGCCTATGCCGTTGGTGGTCAGGGAGAGCTTGGGGCGGGGCTCCAGCTCCGCGCAGCGCTCGACGATCCCGACCAGGCCGGGGCGGAGCAGGGGCTCTCCGCCGGTGAAGCGGACGTCCTTGACGCCGAGCAGGGTGACCGCGATCCGCACCAGCCGGACGATCTCGTCGTCGGTGAGGAGATCGGGCTTGCCGAGCCACTGCAGGCCCTCCTCGGGCATGCAGTAGGTGCACCGCAGATTGCACCGGTCGGTCAGCGAGACCCTCAGGTCGGTCGCGATCCGGCCGTAGGTGTCGATCAGCACGGCGCGCCTCCCTTTGAGGGTCCGGTCGATGGAACGGCAGTGCCGTCCCGTTACTTCGCAGCCTACGGGACGGCACCGACGTTCAACAGTCTGTTTAATGCGCTCCGGCTCCCGTGAGGGAGCGGACCTCCAGTTCCGCGTACTTGCGGTCGGCGTCCTCTTCCGGCTTGGACAGGAGCGTGCCCACCACACCGAGCAGGAAACCGACGGGGATGGAGACGATCCCGGGGTTCTCCAGCGGGAACCAGTGGAAGTCCACGCCGGGGAACATCGCGGTCTCCTTGCCCGAGACCACGGGCGAGAAGACCACCAGGACCACGGAGGTGATCAGACCGCCGTAGATGCTCCACAGCGCCCCGGTGGTGTTGAAGCGCTTCCAGAACAGGCTGTACAGGAGCGTCGGCAGGTTCGCGGACGCCGCGACGGCGAAGGCCAGGGCGACCAGGAAGGCGATGTTGAGCTTGCCCGCGAAGATGCCGAGCAGGATCGCCACGGCCCCGATGGCGACCGCCGCGATCTTCGCCGCCGCGACCTCCTCCTTCTCGCTCGCCGTGCCCTTGCGGATGACGTTGGCGTACAGGTCGTGCGCGAAGGACGACGAGGAGGCGAGGGTGAGGCCCGCGACCACGGCCAGGATCGTGGCGAAGGCGACCGCGGAGATCACGGCGAGCAGGATCGCGCCGCCCGTGGAGTCCGCGCCGCCGCCGATCTCCTGGGCGAGCAGCGGGGCCGCGGTGTTGCCGGCCGCGTTGGAGGTGGTGATCGTCTCCGGGGTGAGCAGGGCGGCGGCCCCGAAGCCCAGCGCGATCGTCATCAGGTAGAAGCAGCCGATGATGCCGATCGCCCAGTTCACCGAGGTACGGGCGGCCCGGGCGGTGGGCACGGTGTAGAAGCGGATCAGGATGTGCGGCAGGCCCGCGGTGCCGAGCACGAGGGCCAGGCCCAGCGAGATGAAGTCGATCTTCGAGGTGGCCGTGACGCCGTACTTCAGGCCCGGCTCCAGGAAGGCCGCGCCCTTGCCGCTCTTCTCCGCGGCGGCGCCGAGCAGCGACGACAGGTTCCAGTGGAACTTGGCGAAGACCAGGAACGTGATCAGCAGGGTCCCGCCGATCAGCAGCACCGCCTTGACCATCTGCACCCAGGTGGTGCCCTTCATGCCGCCGATGGTCACGTACAGCACCATGACGACGCCGACGAGGATGACGATCAGGCGGCGCGGCCCCTCACCGGTAATGCCGAGCAGCAGGGCCACCAGGGCGCCCGCGCCCACCATCTGGGCCAGCAGGTAGAAGATGCTGACAACGATGGTCGAGATGCCCGCGGCCGTGCGCACCGGGCGTTGCCGCAGCCGGAAGGCGAGGGCGTCGGCCATGGTGAACCGGCCGGAGTTGCGCAGGGGTTCGGCGACCAGCAGCAGCGCCACCAGCCAGGCGACGAGGAATCCGATCGAGTAGAGGAAGCCGTCGTAGCCGACGAGGGCGATCGAACCCGCGATGCCCAGGAAGGACGCGGCCGACATGTAGTCGCCGGAGATCGCCAGGCCGTTCTGGAAGCCGCTGAAGGAACGGCCGCCGGCGTAGAAGTCGGTGGCGTCCTTGGTCTGGCGGCCGGCCCAGACGGTGATGCCGAGCGTCGCGACGACGAAGACCGAGAACAGGGTGATGATGAGCGGTCGGTGTTCGCTCGCGCCGACCGCGACCACCTGGACTCCCGTGGTGTGCAGCGCGGTCATGCGGTGGCCTCCGTGCTCTCGGTGTCGTCGGTGCCCTGGGGGCCAGGGCCTTCCAGGCTCGCCTTGATGGCGTCCGCGCGGGCGTCGAGCTTGGCGTTCGCGTGCCGGGAGTACCACACGGCGATCCCGAAGGTGGTGGCGAACTGCGCGAGCCCGAAGACGAGGGCCACGTTGATGTGGCCCACGACCTTGGTGTCCATGAAGCCGCCGGCGTAGTTCGACAGCAGGACGTAGAGCAGGTACCAGGTGATGAACGCGACCGTGAGCGGGAACGCGAACGAGCGGTAAGAGCGGCGCAGTTGGGCGAACTCCGCGCTCGCCTGCACCTCGGCGTACGAGTCGGCAGACGGCGGACCGGAGCTTGCCGACGGTCGTGCGGGGTCCACGATGCCTCCTGTGGGGCGGAGCTTGAGAGGGCACGAGCAGGCGACGCGACCCGCGTGGGCGCACGGGGGCGCCGACGTGAGCTACGTCACGTAAAGATCGGACCCGCGCATGGTAGATGCGCGACCACGGCCGCCGACAGGGGGCGGTAGTTGAAAACTGGTTGTTCCTCGGCAACCGGAACTTGAGCTTTCTTTACCAATCCATTGATAGCGCGCCGACGGCGGCGATAGCTTCCAGCGTCATGTACCCGTCCAAGGGCAACACGGCCGCCAGGACGGGCGTTTGGACGATTGGAGATCCCATGGCTCCACTGCCAAGACGGCGCCGCGCCTTCGCGATACCGATCGGTGTCGCGGTGGCGAGTGCTCTCGCCTTCCTGCCGAACGCCGCCTCGGCCGCCACCGCCGGATCCGCCTCGGGCGGCGGCAGTGCCGCGTACGACGGCCCGACGCTGTCGTACGTGGTCAACACCAAGACCGACCGGGGAACCATCAAGTCCGTGGAGCGGGCCGTGTCCCGCAGCGGCGGTGACGTCGTCACCACCTACGACCGGATCGGCGTGATCGTCGTCCACTCGGCGAACCCCGCGTTCGCCTCCGAGATGCGCAAGGTCCGCGGTGTGCAGACCGCCGGGGCGACCCGGACGGCCGCGCTGTCCACGGCGTCGACGACGGAGCTGGGGGCGGTGCAGGAGATCACGGCCGCCGACGCCGCCCGGGCGAAGTCCGCGGCCACCGCCGCGCAGGAGCCGATGGAGCCGGACCAGTGGGACCTGCCGGCCATCAGGGCCGACAAGGCCGCCCGGATCAATCCGGGCAGCCGCAAGGTCACCGTCGCCGTCATCGACACCGGCGTCGACGACACGCACCCGGACCTCACCGCCAACTTCTCCGCCTCGCAGTCCGCCAACTGCGTGGGCGGCAAGGCCGACACCAGCCCGGGCGCCTGGCGCCCGTACACCCCGGACGCCTACCACGGCACGCACGTCGCGGGTGAGATCGCCGCGGCGCGCAACGGGATCGGCGTGGCCGGTGTGGCCCCGGGCGTGAAGGTCGCCTCCATCAAGGTGGCCGACCCCGTCACGCAGCTGTTCTTCCCGGAGAGCGTGGTCTGCGCCTTCGTCTTCGCCGCCGACCACGGCGTCGAGATCACCAACAACAGCTACTACATCGACCCGTGGCTCTACAACTGCTTCGGCGACCCCGACCAGCGGGCCATCGTCGACGCCGTCAACCGGGCCGCGCAGTACTCCCACAAGAAGGGCGTGCTGAACGTCGCCTCGGCGGGCAACTCCAACCACGACCTCGACTCGGACGCGATCGTCGACGCGACGAGCCCCGACGACACCACCCCGGTCACCCGGACCATCGACCCGCACGTCTGCTGGGACATCCCGACCCAGCTGCCGGGCGTCGTCACCGTCTCCGCGACCGGAGTGCAGAAGCTGAAGTCGTACTACTCCAGCTACGGTCTCGGCGTCGTCGACGTCGCGGGCCCCGGCGGCGACCGCTACCAGATCCCCGCCACCCCCTCGGCCAACGGGCGGATCCTGTCCACCCTGCCCGGCAACACCTACGGCTACCTGCAGGGCACGTCGATGGCCAGCCCGCACGTGGCCGCCGTCGCCGCGCTCATCAAGAGCCGCCACCCGCACGCCTCCCCGGAGCAGCTGCAGTGGATGCTCAAGGCCCAGGCCGACGACCCGGGTTGCCCCACGGGTCTGTACGACCCGGACGGCAACGGCGTGCAGGACGCCACCTGCACCGCCGGCCGGCACGTGACCAGCTTCTACGGCCACGGCGTCGTCGACGCCCTGGACGCCGTCACGAAGTGACGCGCCCCGCGTGACACGGGAACGCCCGGCGGGATCCCCGCCGGGCGTTCCGCTGTCCGGGCGTTCCGCGTCCGGGCCCGGGTCAGGCCTTGACGAGGACCTTCAGCGCGGTGCGCCCGTCCATCGCCTTGTAGCCGCCGGGGACGCCGTCCAGGCCGACGGTGAGGTCGAAGACCGGGGACGGGTCGATGGTGCCGTCGAGGACGTCCGGGAGCAGTTCGGGGATGTAGGTGCGGACCGGGGCGACGCCGCCGCGCAGGGAGACGTTGCGGTCGAACATGTCGCTCAGGTCGAGGCCGGTGCCGCTGCCGTGCGGGACGCCGACGTAGCCGACGGCGCCGCCGTCGCGGGTGATGGCGACGGCGGTGCGCATCGACTGCTCGGTGCCGACGGCCTCGATGACCGCGTGGGCGCCGTGGCCGCCGGTCAGTTCGCGGACCGCCGCGACGGCGGCCTCGCCGCGCTCGGCGACGACGTCGGTGGCGCCGAAGGTGCGGGCGATCCCGGTGCGGGCCTCGTGCCGGCCGAGCGCGATGATCCGCTCCGCGCCGAGCCGCCTGGCGGCCAGCACACCGCACAGTCCGACCGCGCCGTCCCCGACGACCGCGACCGTGGCGCCGGGCCGCACACCGGCGCCGACGGCGGCGTGGTGGCCGGTGCCCAGCACGTCGGAGAGGGTGAGCAGACCGGCCAGCAGACGGTCGTCGGAGAGCGCCTCGGCGGGCAGCCGTACGAGGGTGGAGTCCGCGAACGGCACGCGCACGGCCTCGCCCTGGCCGCCGTCGGAGCCGACCTGGCCCCAGAAGCCGCCGGCCGGGCAGGAGGTCGTCAGACCCTCCGCGCAGTAGGCGCACGTACCGTCGGACCACACGAAGGGCGAGACGACCAGGTCGCCCGGCTTGAGCCCGGACACCTCGGAGCCGGTCTCCTCCACGACGCCGAGGAACTCGTGCCCGATGCGCTGTCCCGGCTGCCGGGCCGACTCGCCGCGGTACGCCCACAGGTCGCTGCCGCAGATGCAGGCCAGCACCACGCGCACCACCGCGTCGGTGGGCCGCCGGACCGCCGGGTCCGGCACCTCCTCCACCCGTATGTCGTGGGGGGCGTGGATCACGGTCGCGCGCATACGGAGGTCGTCCTCGCTGGTCGTACGAATGGGGTCGTACCACCGTACCGGCCGGTGGCGAGCAGGGACTGCGCCCCCAGATAGGTGAGCATGATCCAGAAGTCGGCCGCCGGGAGCTGCGGGAGGTCGGCGAGCCGGGTCGCGAGCAGGGTGTCGGAGAGCAGGAAGAGCGCCCCGCCCACTGCCGTCGCCCGTGGTCCGAGCGCGGCCGCACCGGCCGCCATCGCCGTCAGCAGCAGGCTGTACGCGGCGACCGGGATCCGCAGCCCGGAGGGCAGGCCCGGCCACACCACGACGAGCGCGGCGACCCACACGACCGTGTAGCCGGCCCCCGTCGCGGCGGCGCGACGCCGGTCGGCGAAGGCCCCGCGGGCGGCGAAAAGTGTGAGGTAACAGACGTGCCCGGCCGCGAAGGCGCCCATCCCAGCGAGGAAGGACGTGTCCCCGCCGAGCTGCAGCAGCACGTCCCCGGCCCAGCCGCACAGCAGCGCGGCGACCAGCAGCCGGGGGCCGCCCCGCAGCGCCGCGCAGACCGCGAGCAGCGGCACCAGGACGGGCTTGGTGAGGTGGTCGGCCGTCACCGACCCCGCGAGCTGGGCGGCCAGGTGGACCACGGCCACCACCGCGAAGGCGGCCAGTGCCGCGCGGGCGGCGCGCTCCCGGGTCACGCCGCCGGCTCCTCGCCCCGCGGACGCCAGCCGGGACCGCGCAGGACGTGGCCCGCCCGGTCGCGCCAGGTGCGGGCGGCGGCGACGTCCCGGGCGATCGAGGCGTACTCGTGGGTGGCCACGCGCAGCGGGTTGAACGTGGTGATGTTCTTGGTGAGTCCGAAGACCGGGCGCTGCACCTCCGCCGCGAAGGAACCGAACAGCCGGTCCCAGACGATCAGGATGCCGCCGAAGTTGCGGTCCAGGTAGCCGCCCTGCGAGGCGTGGTGCACGCGGTGGTGCGAGGGCGTGTTGAGGACGAACTCCACCGGGCGGGGGAGCTTGTCGACGCGCTCGGTGTGGATCCAGAACTGGTAGACGAGGTTGAGCGAGGAGCAGAACGCCAGTGCCGCCGGGTGCACCCCGCAGACGATCACCGGCAGGTAGAACACCCACGACGTCATGCCGGTCCAGGGCTGGCGCAGCGCGGTGGAGAGGTTGAACTTCCGGCTGGAGTGGTGCACCACGTGGGACGCCCACAGGATGCGGACCACGTGGTGGCCGCGGTGCTGCCAGTAGTAGAAGAAGTCCTGCGCGAGCAGCATCAGCGGGATCGTCCACCACACCACGGGCACCCGCAACGGGGTGAACGCGTACACAGCGGTGTAGACCGCGAGGATCGGGATCTTCCAGAGGAAGTCGAAGAACAGGCTGCCGAGTCCCATCGACAGGCTCGTCGCGGTGTCCTTGGCGGCGTAGCCGGCGGCGTCCTCGTCCGGATGGATCCGGTAGCTGATCAGCTCCAGGACGGTGAGCAGCACGAACGCGGGTATGGACCACATCACGGCATCGGGCAGTTGCGGCATGCGCGCACCTTAAGGGCGTGCGGCGGCCCCGGCTAGAGGTCGTTACCTGTCGGTTCTACCCGGGGGTACCCCCGGGATTCCGCCCGGTCGGCCCCCTCGGAAGGGCGACGGCCCAACCGGGCCCATGCGACGGGTGGTTGACCCGCGGGTGCCGCGCACGACGGGCCCCGCGCGCCGCCGCTGCCGCCCCGTCCCCGGCGGGATCCGACGGTGCGCCAGGGGCGGGTGGCGGCGGGCACTGTCGGTGGCCGCCCGTATTGTGTTCCTCCATGCACGCGCCCCAGCTTCCGCACCCGTCGTGGCCAGAGGCCTACCCCGACGGATACGCCGTCGTGGACGTCGAGACCACCGGCCTCGGCCGCGACGACCGGATAGTGTCCGCGGCCGTCTACCGGCTGGACGCGCGCGGCGAGGTGGAGGACCACTGGTACACCCCCGTCAACCCGCAGCGTGACCCGGGCCCGGTGTGGATCCACGGCCTCACCTCGGCCGTGCTGGCCGACGCCCCGCTCTTCGGCGAGGTCGCCGCCGAGCTGGCGGACCGGCTGTCGGGCCGGGTGTTCGTCGCCCACAACGCGGTCTTCGACTGGTCCATGCTCGCCCGGGAGTTCGCGCGGGCGGGCACCGTGGCGCCGGTGGAGCACCGGCTGTGCACCATCGTGCTCTCCAAGGCGCTGGGGCTGCCGCTGGCCAACCACAAGCTGGAGTCCCTGGCCGCGCACTTCGGCGTCGTCCAGCAGCGCGCCCACCACGCCCTGGACGACGCGCGCGTGCTGGCGGAGGTGTTCCGCCCCAGCCTGCGGCAGGCCGCGGCGGGCGGACTGCAGTTGCCGCTGCACGCCTGCCGCCCCCTGACGGAGTGGATCGACACGGCCGTCCCCCGGCAGTCGGTCTCCGCGGGCTACCGCAGCACGTACCGGCCGATGAACTGGCGGACCTCGCGGAAGCGGCCGGCCTGCCCCTATCCCAACCCGGGGCGGCTGGAGTCCGGCGGACCGCTGGTCCAGGGGATGCGGGTCGCCTTTTCGGGCGACACGGGCATCGACCGCGAACTGCTGGAGGACCGCGCCACCGAGGCGGGTCTGCACGTGTCGTCCTCCGTGAGCCGGCTGACCAGCCTCCTGGTGACCAACGACCCCGACTCGCTCACCACGAAGACCGTACGGGCCCGGCAGCTCGGCACCCCGGTCGTCAACGAGCGCCGCTTCGCCGAGTTGCTGCGGGACGTCGCCCCCGCGCCGGACGTGCACGGCTGACGCCTCCGTTCGAGTGGTGCGCCCGCGACGCACCCGGTCACCGATTGCCGCGCCAGGGCCCGGCCCGCACCCTGGGCCTCATGGCCCGATGCGAAGTATGCGGAAACGACTACGTGATGAGCTTCGAAGTGCACGCCCAGGGGGCCGTGCACGTCTTCGACAGCTTCGAGTGCGCGATCCACCGGATGGCGCCCATCTGCGAGCACTGCCGGGTACGGATCGTCGGCCACGGGGTCGAGGTCGACGGCCACTGGTACTGCGGCGGCCACTGCTCCAAGGCGGAGGGCCGCAGCGGCATCGTCGACCGGGTCGGCTCGCTGCCCGGCGGCGGCTGATCCCGGCGGCTGATCCCGGCGGCCGCGCCCCGGCACGTCCGACCCCTCCGGAAGGCGCCCCGCGACCGAGTTGTACGGTCATGGGGTGTACCGCTTCCTGTTGTCCCGGCAGTGGGTGATCCTCACCCTGATCGCACTGCTCCTGATGCCCGCCATGGTCGAGCTGGGCTTCTGGCAGTTGCACCGGCACGAGCGCCGGGTGGCCAGCAACCACCTGATCGCGGACAACCTCGAGGCGGAGCCCGTCCCGGTGGAATCGCTGACCGCCCCCGGCGCGGCCGTGCCGAAGCGGCAGATCTACCGCACGGTCACCGCGACCGGGCACTACGACACCGCCCACGAGGTCGTCGCCCGCCAGCGCACCGCCGCCGACGGGGACAGCATCGGCTACCACGTGATCACCCCGCTGGTCCTGGCCGACGGCCGGTCGGTGCTGGTCAACCGGGGCTGGGTCCCCGCCGGCACCGACCTGACCACGTTCCCCAAGGTCCCCGCGGCACCGTCCGGCGAGGTCACCGTCACCGGCCGGCTGCGCCCGGACGAGACCACCGCGGCGACCGGCATCAGGAACAAGGGCGGACTGCCCGACCGCATGATCATGCTGATCAACAGCGGGATGGTGGCAGAGGACCTGCCCGCGGCACAGCGGCCGGTCGGCGGCTACATCGAGCTGGCGGCGACCTCCCCCAAGCCCTCCGGGCGGCAGCCCGAGCTGATCCCGGATCCCGACCACAGCAGCATCGGCATGCACATGGGGTATGCGATCCAGTGGTGGCTGTTCACCGCCATGGTGCCGGTCGGCTGGGTCATCCTCGTCCGCCGCGAGCGGCGGGAGCGGCTCGCCGCCCGCGGCGCGGCGGCGCAGGACAGTGCCACGGCCGAGCCGGCCGCCGCTGCGGTCGCGTCGCCCTAGCGCCGGGGGCACCCTCGTAGAGCGGGGACCCTCGTAGAGGGAGAGACGGAGGCCGACCGTGGCGGCACTGATCGAGGACTACGCGGTCATCGGTGACCTGCAGACCGTCGCGCTGGTCTCCAGGAGCGGCTCCATCGACTGGCTGTGCCTGCCCCGCTTCGACTCCGGCGCCTGCTTCGCCGCGCTGCTGGGCGACGAGGACAACGGCACCTGGCGGATCGCCCCGGCCTCCGCCTGGGACGAGGAGCCGTGCACGCGCCGCTCGTACCGCGAGGGCACCCTGGTGCTGGAGAGCGTGTGGGAGACCCGCGACGGCACCGCCAAGGTGATCGACTTCATGCCGCAGCGCGATCGCGCACCGGACGTCATGCGCATCGTCGAGGGCGTGCGCGGACACGTCGCCATGAGCAGCGAGCTGCGGCTGCGCTTCGACTACGGACGGGTCGTCCCCTGGATGCGCCGCACCGACGGCCACCGCGTCGCGATCGCCGGTCCGGACTCGGTGTGGCTGCGCACCGAGCCGCAGGTGCCCATGTACGGCCGGGGCTTCGCCACCCACGCCGACTTCACCGTCGCCGAGGGCGAGCGGATCGCCTTCGTCCTGACCTGGCACCCCTCCCACGAGAGCCGGCCGCGCCTGATCGACCCCTTCCGGGCACTGGAGCAGAGCTGCGCGGACTGGGAGTCCTGGTCGGCCAAGTGCCGCTACGACGGTCCCTGGCGGGACGCGGTGCTGCGCTCGCTGATCACCCTCAAGGCGCTCACGTACGCGCCCAGCGGCGGCATCGTCGCGGCGGCGACCTCCTCGCTGCCCGAGGAGATCCGCGGGGTGCGGAACTGGGACTACCGCTTCTGCTGGCTGCGCGACGCGACGCTCACCTTGAACGTGCTGGTGGAGACCGGCTACCTCAAGGAGGCCTACCACTGGCGCGACTGGCTGCTGCGTGCCGTCGCCGGCGACCCCGCCGACCTGCAGATCATGTACGGGCTGGCCGGTGAGCGCCGGCTGCCCGAGGAGGAACTGGACTGGCTCGCCGGGTACGAGGCGTCCCTTCCGGTGCGGACCGGGAACGCCGCCGCCAAGCAGCTCCAGCTCGACGTCTACGGCGAGGTCCTGGACTCGCTCTTCCTCGCCCGCAGCTTCGGGCTGCGCGACGAGCCCCACGCCTGGGCGGTGCAGCGCACGCTGATGGACTTCCTGGAGTCCAAGTGGCACGAACCCGACGAGGGCCTGTGGGAGGTGCGCGGCGACCGGCGGCACTTCGTGCACTCCAAGGTGATGGCCTGGGCGGCCGCCGACCGCGCGGTGCGCACCCTGGAGGGGCAGCCGCACCTTTCCGGCGACGCGGACTCCTGGCGGGCGATGCGCAGCGAGGTGCACCGGGAGGTGTGCCGCAAGGGCTTCGACCGCGAGCGCAACACCTTCACGCAGTACTACGGCTCCAAGGAACTGGACGCGGCGACCCTGCTGATCCCGCAGGTGGGCTTCCTCCCCGTCACCGACAGCCGGGTGGTCGGCACGGTGGAGGCGGTGCGCCGCGAGCTGGACCACGGCGGCTTCGTACGCCGCTACACCCTGGAGGACAGCAGCGTGGACGGGCTGCCCGGCGGCGAAGGCGCCTTCCTGGCCTGCTCGTTCTGGCTCGCCGACGCGCTGCACCGGATCGGCCGCACCGACGAGGCGCGCGAGCTGTTCGAGCGGCTGCTGGGCCTGCGCAACGACGTCGGCCTGCTGGCGGAGGAATGGGACCCGGTCGACCGGCGCCAGCTGGGCAACTTCCCGCAGGCGTTCAGCCACATCGGCCTGGTCAACACCGCGCTCACCCTCTCCGGCTGCGATGGGGCACGATGACGCCATGGATCTCGGGCTGAAGGACAGGGTGTACGTCGTCACGGGCGGGACCCGCGGGCTGGGCTTCGCCGCCGCGCGGGAACTGGTGGCCGACGGCGCGCGGGTGGTCGTCAGCGGCCGGCACGAGGAATCGGTGGCCGCCGCCGTCGCGGCGCTCGGCGGCGCGGAGCGGGCGACCGGCGTCGTGGCGGACAACGCCGGGCCCCAGGCGCCGGAACGGCTGGTCGCCGCCGCCCGCCGGGCGTTCGGCAGGCTCGACGGTTTCCTCATCAGCGTCGGCGGGCCGCCGGCGGGCGGCGCAGACGTCATCGGCGACGACCAGTGGCGTGACGCGTTCGAGTCCGTCTTCCTCGGTGCCGTACGGCTGTCCCGGGCCGCCGCCGACGAGCTCGGCGAGGGCGGCGTCATCGGCTTCGTGCTCTCGGGCTCGGTGCACGAGCCGATCCCGGGGCTCGTGGTCTCCAACGGCCTGCGGCCGGGCCTGGCCGGCTACGCCAAGAGCCTGGCCAACGAACTGGGACCGCGCGGCATCCGCGTGGTGGGGCTGCTGCCCGCCCGGATCGACACCGACCGCGTCCGCGAGCTCGACGCCCTCACCGGGGACGCGGACGCCGCCCGGGCCCGGCTCAGCGAGCGCATCCCGCTGCGCCGCTACGGCACCCCGGAGGAGTTCGGACGTACCGCCGCCTTCCTGCTGTCGCCGGCGGCGTCCTACCTGACGGGGGTCATGCTCCCGGTGGACGGCGGGGCGCGCGGCGGCTTCTAGCGGGTGCGTCCGCCGCCCCGTCCGCGGCCCCGTCCGGCGCGCCGTCCGTCGCACAACGGCTCGGTCAACTGACGCGGGCCGCCCGGTGGCTGACCGCCCGCAGGCGCGCCTCGGCGGGGAGCAGGGGGAGGCCGGCGCTGACGCGGGCGCGGTCCAGGACGGCGGAGTCGAGCCCGGCGAGGACGTCGCCGGGGACGGCGTGCGGGGACAGCGCGAGCTGCAGCCGGGCGCGGGGCGCGGTGGGCGTGCCCATGAGCGCGGTGGTGGCATGGTCGACGCCGTGGAGCTGCTCGGCGTCGGCGGCGATGATCTCCTCCAGTGCGCGGCCGCGCAGCAGGGCCACGCCGTCGTCGTCGGCGTCCACCGCCAGCCGGCGCAGCCTGCGGTCGCGCACCTGGGCGAGCAGCCACCACAGGGCGCCCAGCACGAGCAGGGCCAGCACGCCGATCACCACGGGCCACCACCATGAGGAGTCCTCGTAGCGGGTCCGGTCGCCCTCGCTGAGCAGTACATCGTCCCGCCCGGTGTACGGACGGCGCAGCAGGCCCGTCGCGGAGCACAGCACGACGGCGCCGACGAGCACCAGGGCCAGCCCGACGAGTGCGAGGACGACACGATTGACGGTGGCGCGCACCGCGCCTCACCCCTCTTCCATGCGGCGGACGTGCAGCGCGAGGCCCAGCGGCCGGGCCAGGCCCAGCTGTTCCATGGCGTCGGCCAGGGAGGAGGCCAGATCGGCGCGGACCGCCTCCGTCTCCCGGAAGGCGATCACGGCGCGCACGGTGGCGGTACGGCGGGTGACCGTGACGCGCGCCGAGCGCACCCCGGAGACCTCCACCGCGCGGTCGCGCAGCGTGAGTTCGGCGGCGTGGCGGTCGAGTCCGGCCCGTACGGGCGCCGTTCCGGCGCGCATGGCGAGCACGTCGCGCAGCCCCGGGGTGACGGCGAGGACGAGCAGCCACAGCCCGAGCAGGACCGCCACACAGGCCCCGGCGAGGATCCACGGGTCGTCCAGCGGGCGGGTGGCCAGTTCGTCCGCGAGGATCCGGCGCCAGGCCATCCCGGGCCGTCCGGCGCGCACCGCGGCGACGTCGTACAGCAGCAGCCCGGCCGCGGCGGCCAGGAGGGCGGCGGTGATCGCGGCCGGGAGGCGGCGCGCGGACCAGAAGCGCCGCGGGCGGGAGCCGTACGGCGGCCGTCCGGTCGGCGGCAGGGGTGCCGGGCCGAGGTCGCTCACCGGACCCTCGCCTCCTCCAGGATGTGGCTGGCCCGCGAGTGCAGCCGCTCGACCTCCACGGTCACTCCGAAGACCACGACGCCGGTCAACTCCTCGACCCGGGCCGCGACATGACGGCGCACCGCGCGGCACACCGCGGCGATGTCCACCGGGTAGCCGAGTTCGACGGAGAGCCGTACGTACACCTGCTCGCGGTGGACGGAGACGCCCGCCTGGGGGCGCGCCCCGCGCGGCACGTACTCCCTGCCGGGGGCGTCGGCGAGCGCCTCGCGGGCCGCCTGGGAGGCGATCTTCGCCAGCACGCGGTCGGCGAGGCGGAGCGAGCCGCGCTCGCCGGGGACGAGGGGCGGCGGAACGGAGGACGCCGGCGTCGGCACCGCGGCCGTCATCCGGGGGCTCACCGCCTGCGGTCACGGCTGCGGAAGAACTCCCCTGGCTCCAGGTCGCCGTCGAGGAACCGGCCGGCGACGAACCCGACGGCGCCGAGCGCCGCCACGAGCAGGAAGGCCGCGAACCCACCGAAGTACCCGGCGAATCCGAGCGCCATCCCGACGATCAAGCCGAGCACGGCCATGCTCATCGTCCGCTCCCTGTTTCCCGCCCGGGGCCCGTCACTGGACCCGCTGCTCCTGGTCGTCGTCGTCCGTGTCCTCGGGCAGCTTGACGTCGCCCACCGCGATGTTGACCTCGATGACCTCGAGGCCGGTCATCCGCTCCACGGCCGCGATGACGTTCTCGCGCACCCCGTGCGCGACCGCCACGATCGAGACCCCGTAGTCCACGACGACGTCCAGGTCGAGGGCGGCCTGCACCTCGCCCACCTCGGCCCGGACGCCCCGGGTCACGGACTTGCCGCCGGGCACCCGGTCGCGGACCGCGCCGAAACCGCGGGAGACCCCGGAGCCGAGGGCGTGCACGCCCTCCACGTCACGCGCCGCGAGCCCGGCGATCTTCTCGACCACGCCGTCCGCGATGGTGGTCCGCCCGCGCGTCGCGGGATCGCCCAGGGGCGCCCGCCGCTGCCCTGACGTGCCGTTGCCGGCCGGGCTGGTCCCCTTCTCCAGGGTCCGGCCCCGCCCCTCCGGCTGCTGCGCGGTGTCGGTCATCGCACCTCTTCCCTTCGGGATTCCGATGGCGGGAGCGGTACGGGCTGCTCCGTGCACCACACTATGTGGGCATGCCCCGTCGCGCCGTGAGGATGCAGCGATCAGGGCCAGGATGGCGGCCCGCGCGGACGCGCGCGGTGGAGGGAGACGACGGCCGATGACCGCGGACCGGCTGGCTCGTGCGGTACGCCGGCAGCTCGGGCACGGCCGGGTGCTCCCCCTCGGCGGGCCCGGGGACACGGTGTGGGTCACCGAGCGCGCGGCGGCCGGCGTGCTGCGCGCGGCCGCCGACGCGGTGCCCGGGATCCGCCTGGGCACCCTGCGCATCGGCACGGCTGAGGGACTTGACGGACCGGACGCACTGGACGCACCGGACGGACCACATGGCGGGGAGCCCGGGAACGCTGCGGCGGTGCTGCCGGAGTCGGCGCCGTCCGGGGCACTGCCGAGGCGGCCACTGCGGGTGGAGGCAGGCTTCGAGGCCACCCCGGAGCTTCCGCTGCCCGAGTCGGCCGGACGGCTGCGCGACGCGCTGTGGGAGGCGGCGACCGAGGTCGGTCTGGAGCCGGAGGCGGTCGACCTGACGGTCACCGGGCTGCTGGAGGAGGGCAGCCCGCCGGCGGCCCACCCCGCGGAGGCCGACGACCCGACGGAGGGCGGGCGGACCACCACCACCGCGGGCCGCGTCGCGGCCGCGGTGCCCGGGGTGGCCGGGCTGACCTCGCGGCTGGGCGGGCAGCGCCATCCGTCACAGGTGCAGATCGCGGTGGACGCGGGTCACCGCGCCCTGGACGTCGGGCGGGCGGTGGCCACGGCGGTGACGGCCGTGACGCAGGAGATCACGACCGTCGTGGTCACCGACATCGCCGGGCGCTGAGCCACTGGGGGACCCGGCCCGCGACACGGCGGCCGCGGAGCGGCGCGCGGACGCCGTCGGCGCCGGGCGCCCGGTCCGGCGTGCGCGCGCCCGGTCGGGGCGTTACTCCCCCACGCCCGCCAGGTCCCGCAGCCGGCGGCCCTGCGCGGCGCGTTCGGCCACCCGCTGCTCGTCGTACGAACGGCCGGCGGCCTCGCGGAGCAGGGCCTTGGTCTCGATCACCGCGTCGCGCGGCGCGGCCAGCAGGGCGCCCACCAGGTCCTTGACCGTGGCGTCCAGCTCCGCGGCCGGGACGGCGACGTTGGCCAGGCCGGTGGCGCAGGCCTCCTCGGCGCCGACGAAGCGGCCCGTGGCGCAGATCTCCAGCGCCCGGGCGTAGCCGACCAGTTCGGTCAGCGGCTTGGTGCCCGCGAGGTCGGGGACCAGGCCCAGGCTGGTCTCGCGCATGGCGAACTGCACGTCGTCGGCGACGACGCGCAGGTCGCAGGCGAGGGCCAACTGGAAACCCGCTCCGATGGCGTGCCCCTGCACGGCGGCGACGGTGACGACGTCGTTCCGCCGCCACCAGGTGAACGCCGACTGGTACTCGGCGATCGTGGCGTCGAGTTCGCCCTCGGGAGCGCGTGCGAGGTCGATGAACGACGGCTCGCCGTCGAAACCTTCAGGCGTGAAGGCCTGACGGTCCAGCCCGGCGGAGAAGGACACGCCCTCCGCGCGGAGCACGACGACCCGTACGCCGCCCGGGAGCAGACGACCGGCCTCGACCAGCGCCCGCCACATGGCGGGCGACTGGGCGTTGCGCTTGGCCGCGTTGCACAGCGTGACGGTGGCGACGGAATCCTCCGTCACGAGTCGTACGCCGTCACGTTCCAGCAACACAATGGGGTCGGACATCGGGCACCTCCTGGCGATCCGCAGTCTGGATTACCGAAGAGTAACCACCCGGTCGGCCGTTTCCGCGACCGGGTGGTGCTGCCACGACTCCGAGCCGCCGCACGGGGCGCCCGGCTGTGTCAGGCCGTGGAAACCTTCTTGCCCCGTGTCGCCCCGCCGCGACCGCGCAGGGTCACGCCGGACTCACTGAGCATCCGGTGGACGAAGCCGTACGAGCGGCCGGTCTCCTCGGCCAGCGCCCGGATGCTTGCTCCACCGTCGTACTTCTTCTTGAGGTCTGCCGCGAGCTTCTCGCGCGCGGCGCCGGTCACCCGGCTGCCCTTCTTCAGAGTCTCGGCCACCCGTGCCTCCTCTAGGGAAGTGCGCTCTGTGACTCTCATGATCACCCCTAGGAGACTTCCTGGCCACCCATTCGGCAAGGTCCGTGCGACAACATTTGGCGCGCCGTTGACGCGGACACCCGGCGCCGGACAAGTGGAATCCGGCATTCCGCCGGGCCGTCCCGGACTCCCTCCGGAGCGCGGCGGAGAAAAGGCAGGTCACCCGGGCCGGTAAGGAGTTTCCCCATGTGACGCGGCTGATCCATTCGTACGTCCGGTATTTCGCACGTTCCCGCGCCGGTGTACGAGCCGGTCTCACACAGATGAAGGATCACCCGTCGGCCGAATGATCCAGTGGAGTGATCCACACGGATGATCGGCCGCGGGCACCGGAAGGATCAGGCGAGCGTGACGAGGTCGGCGTAGTCCTGGCCCCACAGGTCCTCGACGCCGTCGGGCAGGAGGATGATCCGCTCCGGCTGCAGCGCCTCCACCGCGCCCTCGTCGTGGGTGACGAGGACGACCGCGCCCGTGAAGGTGCGCAGCGCGCCGAGGATCTCCTCGCGGCTGGCCGGGTCGAGGTTGTTGGTGGGCTCGTCGAGGAGCAGCACGTTGGCGCTGGAGACGACGAGGGTGGCGAGCGCCAGCCGGGTCTTCTCGCCGCCGGACAGCACGCCGGCGGGCTTGTCGACGTCGTCGCCGGAGAAGAGGAACGAGCCGAGGATCTTGCGGACGGCGACCAGGTCCATGTCGGGCGCCGACGAGCGCATGTTCTCCAGCACGGTCCGGTCGGGGTCGAGGGTCTCGTGCTCCTGGGCGTAGTAGCCGAGCTTGAGGCCGTGCCCGGGCACGACCTCCCCGGTGTCGGGCTGCTCGACGCCCGCCAGCAGCCGCAGCAGCGTCGTCTTGCCGGCGCCGTTGAGGCCCAGGATGACGACCCGGGAGCCCTTGTCGATGGCCAGGTCGACGTCGGTGAAGATCTCCAGCGAGCCGTACGACTTGGACAGGCCCTCGGCGGTCAGGGGCGTCTTGCCGCACGGCGCGGGGTCGGGGAAGCGCAGCTTGGCGACCTTGTCGGACTGACGCACCGCCTCCAGCCCCGACAGCAGCTTGTCGGCGCGACGGGCCATGTTCTGGGCGGCGACGGTCTTGGTGGCCTTGGCGCGCATCTTGTCGGCCTGGGCGTTGAGGGTCGCGGCCTTCTTCTCGGCGTTGGCGCGCTCGCGCTTGCGGCGCTTCTCGTCGGCCTCGCGCTGGGTCAGGTACTGCTTCCAGCCCATGTTGTAGACGTCGATCTGGGAGCGGTTGGCGTCCAGGTAGAACACCTTGTTGACGACCGTCTCGACCAGGTTGATGTCGTGGGAGATGACGATGAACCCACCGCGGTAGGTCTTGAGGAAGTCCCGCAGCCAGACGATCGAGTCGGCGTCGAGGTGGTTGGTCGGCTCGTCGAGCAGCAGGGTGTCGGCGTCCGAGAAGAGGATGCGGGCCAGCTCGACGCGGCGGCGCTGACCACCGGAGAGGGTGTGCAGCGGCTGGGCGAGGACCCGGTCGGGCAGGCCCAGGGCGGCGGCGATGGTGGCGGCCTCGGCCTCGGCGGCGTAGCCGCCCTTGGTGAGGAACTCGGTCTCCAGGCGCGCGTACTTCTTCATCGCGTTGTCGCGGGTGGCGCCCTTGCCGTTGGCCATCCGGTCCTCGTTCTCGCGCATCTTGCGCAGGACGGTGTCCAGGCCGCGGGCGGACAGGATGCGGTCGCGGGCCAGGACGTCGAGGTCGCCGGTACGCGGATCCTGGGGCAGATAACCGACCTCACCGGAACGCGTCACGGTGCCGCCGGCGGGCAGGCCCTCGCCCGCGAGCACCTTGGTGAGGGTGGTCTTGCCGGCGCCGTTGCGGCCGACCAGGCCGACGCGGTCGCCGCGGGCGATGCGGAAGGAGGCGGACTCGATGAGGACGCGGGCTCCGGCGCGCAGCTCGATGCCGGTGGCAGTAATCACGGGAAGAAGCTCCAGAACGTGGCGGACGGCAGTCGGACGATGTGGTCGCGGTGGGTCGCGGTCGGACGCCGTCTAATGCGTGAGGATCACTGCCATGTCTCCAGTCTACCGGGGGCGGCACGGGTCCCCGGCAAACGGTTTTCGGCCGGGCCGCGGGGCGGGCCCGGCCGGGGACCGCCCCGGGGGCCGCGACGGCGGGCGCGACGGGCCGGGTGGGACAAAGCGGCAGATAATCGTAGGTATGCAGTTCGACGACGACGCATCGCTCGACACGTCCCAGGTGGAGGACCGGCGAAGCGGCGGACGGTTCGGCGGCAGGCCGCGGGGCAAGATGGTGGGCGGCGGTCTCGCAGGGCTGATCGTCCTGGTGATCGGGCTGATCTTCGGCATCAGTCCCGACCAGCTGGGGCTCTCCTCCGATCCGCCGGGGCAGGCCCCGGGCACCACCTCGGGCTCGGACCTCGCCGCCGGCTGCCGCACCGGCGCGGACGCCAACGCCCATCAGGAGTGCCGCATGGTCGGGGTGATCAACAGCGTGCAGGCGTACTGGGCGTCGGAGTTCCGCAAGCGCGGCATGACGTACGAACCCGCGCCGACCGTCTTCTTCGACCAGCCCATCCGCACCGGGTGCGGGGTCGCGGACCCCGCGTCGGGGCCGTTCTACTGCCCCGTGGACCGCAAGGTCTACCTGGACCTGGACTTCTTCTCGACCCTGAGCAGCCGTTTCGGCGCGCAGGGCGGGCCGTTCGCCGAGAGCTACGTCGTCGCCCACGAGTACGGGCACCACGTGCAGGACCTGGTGGGGACGCTGGGCAAGGCGCAGGACCGGCTCACCGGCCCCGGCAGCAACTCGGTGCGCGTGGAGCTGCAGGCCGACTGCTACGCGGGGGTGTGGGCGCACAACGCCACGCGGACCCCGGACGAGGACACGGGCAGGCCGATGATCAGCGCGCTCGACGAGGAGGACATCCGGCGGGGGCTGGACGCGGCCGCGGCGGTCGGCGACGACGCGATCCAGTCCAGGGTCCAGGGCCGGGTGACCCCGGAATCCTGGACGCACGGCTCGTCCGCGCAGCGGCAGCAGTGGTTCACCACCGGACTGGACACCGGCGACCCCGGCGACTGCGACACCTTCCAGCGCTGACCGGCCGGAATGTCCGTGCGCGGGGCCATTGTCGGACCCCCCTGCCAGACTGGGATCCACGTCACACAGGACGTCAGGACGTCAGGGTCCCGGAAGGGGAGGGTGATCGTCATGGTCGGCAAGGAAACCGCGCCCACCGTCTACCCGACGCTGCGCTACAAGGACGCGAAGGCCGCCATCGCCTTCCTCAAGGAGGCCTTCGGCTTCACCGAGGTCGCGGTGCACCAGGGCGAGGACGGCGTCGTGGAGCACGCGGAACTCGCCTACGGCAACGGCGTGGTGATGCTCGGCAACGAGCGCTCGGGGACGGCTTTCAGCCGGATCGCGGCGGACCTGGGCGCCGTGTCGGTGTACGTGGTCGTGGAGGACACCGACGCCCACCACGAGCGCGCCGTCGCGGCCGGGGCCGAGGTCGTGCTGCCGCTCACCGACCAGGACTACGGGTCGCGGGACTACACGGCCCGCGACCCCGAGGGCAACCTCTGGTCCTTCGGCACGTACGTGCCGCGGATACCGGACGAGTAGGCCCTGCCGTCGCGGGCCCGTCGTCGTGGCCCTGTCGTCACTCTCCCCCGGTGTGCACCTGGAAGGCGGCCCGGCGGATCATCTTGGACAGGGCCGGGTCGGGGTGGGCGGCGGCGAGGGCGACCAGCACCTGGACGGTGCGGGGGTGACCCGCGTGGCGCAGCTCCTCCAGCAGGCGGCTGACCGAGCCCTGGACGGCCGTCTCGAGATGGCTCACCAGCAGGTGGCTCTCGCCGTGGTCGGCGACGGCCGCGGCGGTGTCCACCCACAGCCAGGTGGATTCCTCGCGGGTCAGCAGCGCGGCGACGTCCTCCGGGTCCCCGCCGTCGTGCTCGGCGAGCCACAGCAGCGCGTAGGGCCGCAGGCCTGCCTCGTCCACCACGACGCGCACGGCCGGCTCCGCCGGGCCGCCGACGACGCGCAGCGCCTCGAAGGCCAGGGCGCGCAGCAGGGCGTCGTCGCCGCGTGCCACGTCCAGGAACTCGCCCACCGCCTGGGCCACCGGGCGGGCCGCCAGCCAGGCCTTGTACTCGTCGCGGGCGGCACCGGGCGGCATCCCGATGCAGGCCTTGAGCATCTCCTCGGCGGAGTGCTCGAAGTGCCCGGCGGGGCCCTGCGCGGCCACGCAGATCTGCTCCAGCTTCACCCACACCGCCCAGCTGCCGAGCGCGGTGACGGTGACCTCGCCGGGGCGGGCGGGGTCGCGG
>NZ_JARAVK010000113.1:0-29582 GCF_033792765.1 Streptomyces sp. PA03-6a
CCCGGCGGGTGCGTCGGGGACCGTGTCCGGGGCGGGCCGGTCCCGTGGCTCAGGGGGAACCGGCGCGACCGTCTCCGGCCGGCTCCACCACTTCGGCCCTTCGGCCTTCCCCTCGTCCACGGTGCTCCCCTACGACGACCAGTCCTCCCTGGATTGAACCAGGAGTCGGCGCCGCCCGCAGCCGACCGCTCAGCGGGTCACGGGGAAGTGGCCGACCAGAGGGACGACCGAGTCGAACGGGACGGGCACGGCCGGCGAGGCCGTGGCGCCGCTCGACGATGCGGGCGAAGCGGAGGGACTCGCGGTCGCCCGCGGGGCCAGGGCGGGTGCCGGGGTGACCCCGGGGACCGCGGATGCGGTCGAGCCGGTGACCGACCCGTCGTCGCTGGACAGACCCAGCGGCCGGGTGACGGTGCCGGCGGGCACCCAGCCGTCCGCGTCGGCGCCGTACGGATGCATGCCGCGGGAGTCGGGGTGCAGCAGGTCGCTGGTGGCCGTGCTCCACACGTCGGCGGCCGCGCGGGCGGTCGCACCGCTGAACGGCGTCGCGGGGGCGCCCGGGCCGCTGCGGGAGAGCGGGGTGCCGCCGGCTCCGTCGACCGCGGCGTCCAGCGGCAGGGCGCCGCCGAGCGCGATGGCCGCCATGGAGACCGCGCCCGCCGCGGCGAAGGCGAAGCGGCGCCGGCCGCGGGCCGCTGCGGCGGACGAAGCGGGGCCGACGGGCGCGACCGCCGCGCCGGAGCGGCCGCCCTCGTGGATCCGGAAGCCGCGCGACGCGGACGCGGACAGGGGCAGCGAGAACTCCTCGCGCGCCTTCCCGAACAGACCGCCGCCGAGGCGCTCACCGCCGAGGCTGGCCGTCTCCATCAGTCCGCCGTCCCCGAAGGGCCCTCTTCCGCCGTCCCCGTCACCCCCGGGCAGCTCCTGGAGGCGGGCGAGCAGGCCTGCGGAGAGGGCGGGCGGCGCCGAGGCGGCGACCACGTCCTTCATCCGGCGCTGCTCGTCGGCAGCGGCCTTGCAGTCGGGGCAGGTCGCCAGGTGCGCGAGCACCCGGTCGCGGGCGTCGTCGTGCAGCTCGCCGTCGACGAAGGCGGCGAGATGGTCGCCCAAGTGCTGGTCGGCACACGTGAGATGCCGGCTGACACCGCTGCTCACGTGCTCCCGCCCTCCAGGGCCGGCCGGCCGGTGGCCAGGACGGGCGCGCGGCCCGGACGGGCGGCCGGCGCACGGTGCTCCAGCGCCTTGCGCAGGTGCGAACGACCGCGGTGGATACGGCTGCGCACGGTGCCCAGCTTCACGCCGAGCGTCGCGGCGATCTCCTCGTACGACAGGCCCTCGATGTCACAGAGCACGACGGCCGCGCGGAACTCCGGGGCGAGGGTGTCCAGCGCCTGCTGGATGTCCGCGTCGAAGTGGGTGTCGGCGAAGTGCTGCGCCGGGGACGGCTCGCGGCTCGGCAGCCGCTCCGCGGCGTCGTCGCCCAGGGCGTCGAAGCGGATGCGCTGACGGCGGCGGACCATGTCGAGGAAGAGGTTGGTGGTGATGCGGTGCAGCCAGCCCTCGAAGGTGCCGGGGGTGTACGTCGACAGCGAGCGGAAGACGCGGACGAAGACCTCCTGGGTGAGGTCCTCGGCGTCGTGCTGGTTGCCGGTGAGACGGTACGCCAGGCGGTAGACCCGGGCACTGTGCGTACTGACGATCTCCTCCCACGAAGGGGGGGTCCACGCCTGGTTGTCCCCGTCGGTGGCGAAGGTCGCGTTGGCGGCCACAGTCACGGACTCGTCGTTGCGCGGACGGTCGTCAGCTGTATCGGTCACGGATTTCGGCTCGCCGGCCGACCTGCGGAAGCGCGACAGCACTCCCCGGTGACCCGCCGCAGCCGCACCTCCCCTGTCGGCTCTGGTGGTGTCCAGTAGAGCCCCTACCATAGCCACCTCGCCCGTTAGCTCCGGATAAGTGCCGGGCGCATCGCTCCCGGCCCCTGACGTTCAGGTCCGTCGCAGGTACCAACGAGCGGTCCCATCTGCGGGTTCCCGACCGCAACGGATACAGTCGCCAGGCGGGCTGCAACCGTCAGGCGGACAGGAGAGGGCAATTACCGGCAACCGGCAGGCGAGCTGGGCGTTCGCGGACGCTTTCGTCGCCGAGGACGACGCGCTGATACGAGCCCGCGGGCGAGCTCGTGAGGCAGGCGTGCGCCCCGTCTCCCCCGGCACCGGCGCGGCACTGCGACTGCTGGCCGCCGCCACGGACGCCAAGGCGGTGGTGGAGATCGGCACCGGCACCGGGGTCTCCGGCATCCACCTGCTGCAGGGCATGCGCCCCGACGGCGTGCTGACCACCGTCGACACCGAACCCGACCGCCAGCAGCACGCCCGCACCGCCTACCGGGAGGCGGGGTTCGCGGGGAACCGCGCCCGCTTCATCCCCGGCCGGGCGCTGGACGTCCTCCCCCGGCTCGCCGACGGCGGCTACGACCTGGTGTTCTGCGACGGGGACCGGCTGGAGTACCCGGACTACCTGGGCGAATCGTTGCGCCTGCTGCGCCCCGGGGGGCTGGTCTGCTTCGAGGGGGCCTTCGCGCAGGGCCGGTCCATGGACGCCGCCCACTCCGAGCCGGAGGTCATCCGGCTGCGCGAACTGATGCGGACGGTACGGGACAACGCGGCCCTCGCCCCCGTCCTGCTGCCGACCGACGACGGCCTGCTCTGCGCGGTACGGCGCGGCTGACAATTTCCCCGCCCGGAATGCACCTGTTTCCGGAGCGGCGCGCAAACGGACAAACAAGTGGGCCCCCGGCGCATGCCGCCAGGGGCCCAAGGCTTGGATTGGCCGGTTGTCAGGCGATGGCCTTCTTCAAAGCCTCGCCGAGTGCATCCGCCTCGTCCGGAGTCAGCTCGACGACAAGCCGTCCGCCGCCCTCGAGCGGAACGCGCATGATGATGCTCCGCCCCTCCTTGGTCACCTCGAGCGGGCCATCACCCGTCCGCGGCTTCATGGCCGCCATGCTCGTTCCCCTTCCTGAAACCAGCTCTTCGCACGCGGTGGCCCAGGCGCCACCGGACTCGAACACATTGGTTCTCGGCCATTATCCCGCATCGGGTGACCTGATGACCAACATCGGTTCCCATCCGTTCGAGAACCCGGTCCCGCAAAACCGTCCATTTCGGTGATCGCACTCTCGGCCGCGTTTGATGGGGGTCACATGTCCGTGCCCGGCGATCTCCGGCATGCTGGCCCCGAACGTGAGCCGCGACGAAGGGGACCACATGGCCGACACCGTGCTGTACGAGGTGAGTGACGGGCTCGCCACCATCACCCTGAACCGCCCCGAGGCGATGAACTCGCTGAACGTGGAGACCAAGGTCGCCCTGCGGGACGCACTGGAGGCGGCGGGCGCCGACCCCGCGGTGCGGGCCGTGCTGCTGACCGCGAACGGCAAGGCCTTCTGCGTCGGCCAGGACCTCAAGGAGCACGTCGCGTTCCTCCAGCAGGAGGGCGGCGGGCCGGCCATGTCCACGGTGCGCGAGCACTACAACCCGATCGTCACCGCGATCGCCACCATGCCCAAGCCCGTCGTCGCCGGGGTCAACGGGGTCGCCGCGGGCGCGGGCGCCGGCTTCGCCTTCGCCTGCGACTACCGCGTGGTCGCCGACACCGCCGCCTTCAACACCTCCTTCGTCGGCGTCGCCCTGACCGCCGACTCCGGGGCCTCCTGGACGCTGCCCCGGCTGGTGGGCCGCAGCCGCGCCGCCGACCTGCTGCTCTTCCCGCGCACGATCAGCGCGCAGGAGGCCTTCGAGCTGGGCGTCGCCAACCGCCTGGTCCCGGCCGGCGAGCTGGCCGCCGAGGCCGCCTCGGTCGCCCGCACGCTCGCCGAGGGCCCGACGGTCGCCTACGCGGCGGTGAAGGCCTCCCTGGCGTACGGCGAGGGGCACTCGCTGGTCGACACCCTGGTCAGGGAGGACGAGCTGCAGACGGCCGCCGGCGCCTCCGAGGACCACCGGATCGCCGTCGACGCGTTCCTGAAGAAGGACAAGCCCCGCTTCCTCGGCCGCTGAGCCGCGGCAGGCGGGGCGGCCGGGACGGCCGGGACGCTCAGCGGCGGGCGCAGCAGTCGGCCAGGTGGTCGTCCACCAGGCCGCAGGCCTGCATCAGCGCGTAGGCCGTGGTGGGGCCGACGAAGCGGAAGCCGCGCTTCTTGAGGTCCTTGGCCAGCGCGGTGGACTCCGCCGTGACGGCCGGCACGTCCGCGACCGTGCGGGGTGCCGGGCGTCCGGCGGGGTCCGGCGCGTACGACCAGACCAGGGCGTCCAGACCGCCCTCGTGGGCCTCGCGCAGCGCCAGGGTGGCCTGCGCGTTGCCGATGGAGGCGTCGATCTTGGCGCGGTTGCGGATGATGCCGGTGTCGGCGAGGAGCCGCTCCCGGTCGTCGTCGGTGAAGGCGGCGACCGCCTCCGGGGAGAAGCCGGCGAAGGCCTTCCGGAAGCCCTCGCGGCGGCGCAGGATCGTGATCCAGGACAGGCCCGACTGGAAGGCCTCCAGGCACAGCCGCTCGAAGAGGGCCGCCTCGCCGTGCACCGGGCGCCCCCACTCGGCGTCGTGGTACTCGACGTAGTCGTCGGTGGACAGCCCCCACGGGCAGCGGGCCAGGCCGTCCGGCCCGGTGACCACGCCGCCGTCGCTCACAGCCCGCTCCCGGGGGCCCGCGGGTCCTCGGGGGCCCGCGGGGCCTCGTCGGCGTCCTTGAGCAGCGAGTGGCCGCCGAGCCGGGTGGCGTGGGCGCCGGCCAGCGCGGCCTCCAGGTCGGCGATGTGGGCGTCGCGCTGGGCCAGTTCCGCGCCGAGGCGCTCCAGCACGTCGTCGACGTCCACCATGCGGTAACCGCGCACGGTCACCGGCAGGCGCAGCCGCTCGACGTCCGCGCGGCCCACCGGCCGCTGCGGCGGCAGCCGGTCCTCCACCCGGTCCGGCTCCACGTCACGGAGCACCCCGCCGTCGCCGAGCACCGCGAGGGCGACCGCGGCGACCACCGCGACCAACGCGATGAGCATGAACCAGAACAAGACCTCTCCCGGGGTCGGCCCGACGTGTACGCCACGATCGTGCCACGTCGCGCCGTGCGCGCGGTGTGCGGTCGGCGACTATCTTCGATCGGCGTACGACATTTCGAGGGAGGCAGGCGCGACATGCTGCGGCTGGGCACACGGGAATTCGGCGAGCACGAGCCCGTGATCATGGCGATCGTGAACCGGACGCCGGACTCGTTCTACGACCAGGGCGCCACGTTCACCGACGCACCGGCCCTCGAACGCGTCGGGCGCGCGGTCGCGGAGGGTGCCGCGATCATCGACGTCGGCGGGGTGAAGGCGGGCCCCGGCGAGGAGGTCTCGGCGCAGGAGGAGATCCGCAGGACCGCCGGTTTCGTCGCCGAGGTGCGCCGGCGCCACCCCGACGTGGTGATCAGCGTCGACACCTGGCGCCACGAGGTCGGCGAGGCGGTCTGCGAGGCCGGCGCGGACCTGCTCAACGACGCCTGGGGCGGCGTCGACCCCCGGCTCGCCGAGGTCGCCGCGAAGCACGGCGTCGGCCTGGTCTGCACCCACGCGGGCGGCGCGCTGCCGCGCACCCGGCCGCACCGGGTCGGCTACGAGGACGTGATGGCCGACATCCTGAAGGTGACGGTGGGCCTCGCGGAGCGGGCGGCCGCGCTCGGGGTGCGGCGGGACGCCATCCTCATCGACCCCGGCCACGACTTCGGGAAGAACACCCGGCACTCGCTGGAGGCGACCCGGCGGCTGCCGGAGATGACGGCCACCGGCTGGCCGGTGCTGGTCTCGCTGTCCAACAAGGACTTCGTGGGCGAGACCCTGGACCGCCCCGTCAAGGAGCGGCTGATCGGCACCCTGGCGACGACCGCCGTCTCGGCGTGGCTCGGCGCCCGGGTGTACCGGGTGCACGAGGTCGCCGAGACCCGTCAGGTGCTGGACATGGTGGCCTCGATCGCGGGACACCGGCCCCCGGCGGTCGCCCGGCGGGGGCTGGCGTAGGGCCCGCGGTTCAGTCGCCGGTCTCCTTGGTCACCAGGGCGACCGCCTCGTCGACGTCGTCCGTGACGTGGAGGAGTTCCAGGTCGACCGGGGACGCCTTGCCGCCGTCCACGACGGTGTTGCGGACCCAGTCGACCAGGCCGCGCCAGTATGCGGAGCCGAACAGGACGATGGGGAACTGCGTGACCTTGCGGGTCTGGACCAGCGTGAGGGCCTCGAAGAGCTCGTCGAGGGTGCCGAAGCCGCCCGGCAGGACGATGAACCCGGAGGCGTACTTCACGAACATCGTCTTGCGGACGAAGAAGTAGCGGAAGTTCACGCCGATGTCGACGTAGGGGTTGAGCCCCTGCTCGAAGGGGAGCTCGATGCCCAGGCCCACCGAGACCCCGCCGGCCTCGCAGGCACCCCGGTTGGCCGCCTCCATGGCACCGGGGCCGCCGCCGGTGATGACGGCGAAGCCCGCCTCGGCCAGGGCGCGGCCGATGCGGACGCCGGTCTCGTAATCGGCCGAGCCCTCCGCCATACGGGCGGAACCGAAGACGCTGACCGCCCTGCCGAGTTCGGCGAGCGCGCCGAAGCCCTCGACGAACTCCGACTGGATGCGCATCACGCGCCACGGGTCGCCGTGCACCCAGTCCGAGGGTCCGCGGGTGTCCAGCAACCGCTGGTCTGTCGTGGACTTCTGCACCTGGCCCCGGCGCCGTACGACGGGACCGGTGTGGCGCTCGGGCCAGCCGCGCCCCGTGGGGCTGCTGCCCTCCGCCGCGGCTGTCTCGGCGGCGGACGCCTCCTCCGCGTCACTGTCCATGTCGCGCTCCTTTCGCTGCCGTCCGGTCAGGGTACGACCGCGTCCGCCGGGCGGATCAAGAACGCGCCGCTGAATTGCTCGTTACGACAGCCAGGCGCGCAGCTTCTCCTCCGCCTCCAGGACGGCGGCGACGGCGACGTGCTCCTCGCGGGTGTGGGCGAGCCGGGGGTCGCCGGGGCCGTAGTTCACGGCCGGGACGCCCAGCGCGGAGAAGCGGGCCACGTCGGTCCAGGCCTCCTTGGGCGCGGGCTCGGTGCCGATGGCCTCGACGAAGGCGGCCGCCGCCGGGTGCGACAGGCCCGGCAGGGCGCCGGGGGCGCTGTCGGTCAGCCGCACCTCGTACCCCTCGAAGACCTCGCGGACGTGGGCGAACGCCTCGGCCTCGGAACGGTCGGGGGCGAAGCGGAAGTTGACGATCACCGCGCAGGAGTCGGGGATCACGTTCCCGGCGTGACCGCCCTCGATCATGACGGCGTTGAGGCCCTCGCGGTAGGTGAGGCCGTCGACGACCGCCTGCCGCGGCTCGTAGGCGGCGAGCCGGGCCAGCACGGGCGCGGCCTTGTGGATGGCGTTCTCGCCCAGCCAGCTGCGCGCGGAGTGGGCGCGGCGGCCGGTGGTCTCCACCCGGAACCTCAAGGTGCCCTGGCAGCCGCCCTCGACCTTTGCGTCGGTGGGCTCCAGCAGGACGGCGAAGTCGCCGGCGAGCCACTGCGGGTGGTTCTCGGCGAGCCGCTTGAGGCCGTTGTGCTCCGCCGCGATCTCCTCGGCGTCGTAGAAGACGAAGGTCAGGTCGCGGTTGGGCTCGGTGAGGGTCGCGGCGAGCCGCAGCTGGACGGCGACCCCGGACTTCATGTCGGAGGTGCCGCAGCCCCACAGGACGCCGTCCTCGTCGAGGCGGGAGGGCACGTTCGCGGCGATCGGCACGGTGTCCAGATGACCGGCGAGTACGACGCGCTCGGCCCGGCCGAGCCGTGTGCGGGCGACGACGGCGTCCCCGTCCCGGTCCACCGTGAGGTGGGGCAGGGCGCGCAGGGCGCTCTCCACGGCGTCCGCCAGCGGCTTCTCGGCGAGGCTGACGGAGGGGATGTCGACGAGCTGCGCCGTCACGGCGGCGGCGTCCTGACTGAGATCGAGCACGGGCCGTTCCATGCCGCCGACCCTACCGGGGGCCTGACGGGGCCACCGGCACAGCGGGCTTCGGTACGGTGTGCGCGTGCCGAAGCCACCGTCGACCTCGACACCCGCCGCAAGCGCCCCCCGCAGGCGGGGGCGCGCAGCCCGTCTGATCACCGCAGGACTGGTCCTGCTGGGGGTCGCGGGCTACTCCGCGTACCACCTGGCCGGCCTCGGCGGCGGTCCGCGCCATCCGGCCTGCACGGTCACCACGCAGGCCGGCAGCCTGACCCTGGAGCCCCAGCAGGCGGCGAACGCCTCGACGATCGCCGCGGTGGCGACCTCGCGCGGGCTGCCGGAGCGGGCGGTGACGATAGCGCTGGCCACGTCCATGCAGGAGTCGGCGCTGCGCAATCTCGACCACGGGGACCGCGACTCGGTGGGCCTGTTCCAGCAGCGCCCTTCGCAGGGCTGGGGCACGGCCGCGCAGATCATGGACCCGGTCTACGCCTCCAACGAATTCTTCGACGGCCTGGTGAAGATCCACGGCTATTCCCGGCTGCCCCTCACGGTGGCCGCGCAGAAAGTGCAGAAGAGCGGCTTCCCGCAGGCGTACGCCAAGCACGAGGCGGACGCCGCGCTGCTGTCCGGCGCGCTGACCGGCCGGCACGCGGGGGCGCTCACCTGCGTCACCCCCCTGGCCGCGCGGGCGGTCTCCGGGGGCGACCCGGCGAAGGTGCGGGAGCGGCTGGTGCGGGAGTTCGGGGCCGACGTGGCGCCGCGCACCACCGAGACGCCCGCGGACCCGGACGGCGAGGCCGCGCGGGACGCCAAGAACGGTGCGCGGGGCGGGGGTCCGGCGCGGCGTACGGTGGCCGTGCCGTCGGCCCCGGCGGGGAACGAGGCGCGCGGCGACGAGGGCCGGCGGGGCTGGGAGCTGGCCCAGTGGGCGGTGGCGCACGCCCATGAACTGAAGGTGGAGAAGGTGTCCTTCGGGAACCGCGAGTGGTCGGCCAAGGCCTCCGACCGGGGCTGGACGGCATCGAATTCCGACGCCGCGCACGGGGCCGGGGGCGACGTCAGGATCACCGTCGCGCAATAGTGCGGGTATTCACCCCCAGGCGGGTGATTCATACGCCAAAACCATCAGATGCGAATCCCCTCGTTCGGGGGTGCGAAAAAAGCTCCTGATCAAGGGCTGTGACGTTTCCGCGGCACTTCCGGCTCCGTCCGAATTGCTCCGCTTTACCGCCCCGGGAATCCTTTCGCATTACCAATTCTTTACTCTTGGCGGCCGCAACCTTCGGCCCCCTTCACGCGGTAGTCACGACGTCCGCCCCGCGGACATGTCACGTCGAAACCGTCGTCTCTCCGTAAAAGGAGCACCATGTCTCTCCCCCTCGCGCGTCGGATCGCCCGGGCTGCCCTGCTGGTCGGCGCGGCCGCGGCTCCTCTCATCGGTGCCGGTGCCGCGTCCGCCGCCGCGCTGCCGCAGGTCGGCGACCTGGGTGGGCTGACCAACGTGGACAAGACCCCCGAGCTCACCGGCACCGTGAACGGCGTGGCCAAGCAGTCCGGCGCCGTGAAGACCGTGCAGGAGGCGCTGCCCGCGACGACCGACACCGTCAGCGACCTCGCCAAGGGCGCCCAGCCCGCCTTCAAGGGCGCCGCGACGCAGACCGCCAAGACCGTCGGCGGCACCGCCCAGGAGCTCGGGAAGACCGCCAAGGGCTCCGGGCTGCCGGGCGGCCTCCCCTCCACCGGCCGGCTGCCCCTCCAGGGGCTCCCCATCGGCGGCTGACCCCCCACAGCCGCACCGAAAGGGCCCGGGGAGCGGTGCTTCCCGGGCCCTTTGCGCCGGCGTCGTGGCCGCCCGCGGCTCAGGAGGACAGCCGGCGCACCGCCGCCGCCACCCGCTCGTCGGTGGCCGTGAAGGCGATCCGCACGTACCGCTCCCCCGCCGCGCCGTAGAAGTCGCCGGGCGCCACGAGGATGCCGTGCTTGGACAGGTCCGCGACGGTGTCCCAGCAGGACTCGTCACGCGTCGCCCACAGGTACAGGCTCGCCTCGCTGTGCTCGATGCGGAAGCCGGCCGCCTCGAAGGCCTCCCGCAGGGACGCCCGCCGCCGCGCGTAGCGCTCGCGCTGCCGGGCCACGTGGGCGTCGTCCCCGAGCGCCGCGACCGTGGCGGCCTGCACCGGGGCGGGCGTCATCATGCCGCCGTGCTTGCGGATCTGCAGCAGCTCGCCGAGCACGGCCGGGTCGCCCAGGAGGAACGCGGAGCGGTAGCCGGCCAGGTTGGAGCGCTTGGACAGCGAGTGGACGGCCACGATGCCCTCGTAGGAGCCGCCGCAGACGTCCGGGTGCAGGACCGAGACCGGGTCGGCGTCCCAGCCCAGCTCCAGGTAGCACTCGTCGCTGAACACCAGCACGCCGTGCTCGCGCGCCCAGGCGACGGCACGGGTCAGCTCGTCCTTGGACAGCACGCGACCGGTGGGGTTGGAGGGGCTGTTGAGCCACAGCAGCCGCAGCCCGGCCGGGTCGGGCTCGGTCGGTTCGTCGTAGACGACCGCCTCGGCGCCCGCCAGCCGCGCCCCGACCTCGTAGGTCGGGTAGGCCAGCCGCGGGTACGCCACCTTGTCGCCCGCGCCGAGACCCAGTTGGGTCGGCAGCCAGGCGACCAGTTCCTTGGAGCCGACGACCGGCAGCACGTGCGCGTCGGTCAGGCCGCCGGCGCCCAGCCGGCGGCCGGCCCAGCCGGTGATGGCGGCGCGCAGCTCGGGCGTCCCCCACACGGTCGGGTACCCGGGGCTGTCCGCGGCCCCGGCCAGGGCCCGCTGCACGACGTGCGGGACCGGGTCGACCGGGGTGCCGACCGACAGGTCGACGATGCCGCCGGGATGGGCGGCGGCCGTGGCCTTGTACGGTTCGAGCCGGTCCCAGGGGAAGACGGGGAGTCTGGACGAGACTGGCTGCGCCACGGCGGTGCTCACTTTCCGTTCCTCGCAGGCACGCGGCCTGCCACTACCTGAAACACGGCGGTCCCGTACGGCGGTGTGCCGTACGGGACCGCCCGCAACGGTCGGGTCACTCGCCCTGCGGCGGCAGGGCGGCGATGAAGGGGTGGTCGCGCTCGATCAGCCCGAGCTTGGAGGCACCACCGGGCGAGCCGAGCTCGTCGAAGAACTCGACGTTCGCCTTGTAGTAGTCCTTCCACTCCTCCGGGGTGTCGTCCTCGTAGAAGATGGCCTCCACCGGGCAGACCGGCTCACAGGCTCCGCAGTCGACGCATTCGTCCGGGTGGATGTACAAGGACCTCTGGCCCTCGTAGATGCAGTCGACCGGGCACTCCTCGATGCACGCCTTGTCCTTGACGTCGACACAAGGCTGCGCGATGACGTAGGTCACGCTGTCGTTCCTCCTCGGTAGGGCTGTCTCGCGCGGGAGCGCGGCGTCGTCGATGCCCGCCCCTAGTATCTCCGTTCTTGGGCAGCAGACGAACAGGAGGGGCGGTCATGAGCATGGATTTCACCGCCGGAGGCCGGCTCGAGGTACGCATAACCCCTTCTGACGTGGGCAAACGCGTTTCGGTTCGAAGGGTCGCGGAGATCGTCGAGGGGCGGCCGGTGTTCGCCGACGCCGTCGGGATTCTCACATCGTGGAACGAAGGGGTGCTTGTTGTCACCCGTCGGGACGGGGAGACCGTCCGCATCACGGAATCGTCCCTGGTCGCGGGCAAGATCGTGCCCGACGCACCGGCGCGCCGCGGTGCCCGTGCGCCCCGCGCGACGGCCAGGGAACTGCAGGAGTCGGCCTCCCGCTGCTGGCCCGCGCAGGAGGCCGCCCGGCTGGGCGCGTGGACGCTGCGGGCGGCGGGCGGCTTCACCCGGCGCGCGAACTCCGTGCTGCCGCTGGGCGATCCGGGTGTCCCGCTGACGGAGGCCGCCGCGCGGATCGCCCGCTGGTACGGCGACCGCGGCCTGCCGGCGTACGTGCAGGTCACCACCGGCGGCGAGGACTCCGACGAGACGCTGGCGCAGGCGCTGGGCGGCCTCGGCTGGACGGCGGAGGGCCACGCCCTGCTGCGCACGGCCGCCCTGGCGCCGATCGCGGACCTGCCCGGCACCGAGGCCGTACGCCTGTCCCGCGAGGCCGACGCGGCGTGGCTCGCCCGCTACCACCGCACGGGTGACCTCGGCGACGCGGCGCTGAAGGTGCTCACCGGCGGCCCCTCGGTGTGGTTCGCCACGGTGCCGGGGGACGGCGACCCCGCCGACGCCGGGCCCGCGGCGATCGGCCGCTGCGTCGTCGACGGCCGCTTCGCCTCCTTCGGCGCCGTCGAGGTGGCCCCCTCCCACCGGCGGCGCGGACTGGCCCTGGCCGTGATGGCCGCGCTCGCCCGCAAGGCCCTGGACGAGGGCGCCTCCGGCGCGTACCTGCAGGTCGAGACCGACAACGAGGGCGCGCGCGCCCTCTACGACCGGATGGGCTTCACCACCCACCACGCGTACCACTACCGGCGCGGCCCGCTGTCCGCGGAAGGGTGAGAACCCCGGTATGGACGACTCCACCAGGCAGCGCTTCGCCGAGGCCGCCCGCGAGGTGCGCCCCGACCTCGCGGACCTGTGCCTGCTCATCGGGGCCGAGGCCGACCCGTCCCTCGACGAGGCCGGGACGGACGCGGCGCAGATGGAACTCGACCGTCTGGCCGGGCTCCTGCCGTACGGTCTCACCGGCCCCGCCGAGTGGGCCGACGCCGCCGCCGAACTGCTCGCCGGCCGCTGCGGGTTCGGCGGCTCCCCGGCCGACTACCAGCGGCTGGAGTCCTCGCTGCTGCACGAGGTGCTGCAACGACGGCGCGGGCTGCCGATCCTGCTGTCGGTGGTCTGGATGGAGGTCGTCCGGCGCGCCAGCGGCCCGGTCCACGGCGTCGCCCTCCCCGGGCACTTCGTCGTGGGCTTCGGCGACCCCGCGGGCGTCTTCGTGCTGGCCGACCCCTTCAACGGCGGCCGGCGGCTCGGGGAGGAGGACGTGCGCCTGCTGGTGGCGGGCGCGACGGGGGCCGCGCCCTCCCCGGCGATGCTGGAGCCCGCGGATCCGCTGGACATCGTGCTGCGGGTGCTCAACAACATCCGCGCGTGGGCCTCGGCACGGCCGGAGCACCTGACGACGCAGCTGTGGGCGGTCGAACTGGCGCTGCTGCTGCCCCACCATCCGGCACGGCTGCGCCTCGAACACGCCCAGCTCCTGGTGCGGAAGGGGGACTTCGCGCGGGGCGCCGCGGAGATGGAGGCGTACGCGGACGTGCTCGCCGAGTCGGAGCCCTCCGCCGCGACGGCGATGCGGCGGCAGGCGCGGGCCGCCCGCGCGCTCCTCAACTGACCACCCGGGGAGGGATGCGGGCTCGCAGGCGGGTCGTGGGCAGGCGGTCCGCCGCGAGGCGGAACGGGTGGGCACAACCCACGACGGCGCCGCGCCTGTGCAGTGCCTCGGGTTTCTCCCCAGCCTGGCGGCTGGGAGAGGAACGACTTCCCGCACCCCGCACGGGAACTTCCCACCATCCCCCCGGGGCGGCGGGCGGCTAGAGCCAGCCGCGTTCGAGGGCGATGCGGACCGCTTCGGCGCGGTTGCGCGCGGCGGTCTTCTGGATCGCGGTGGAGAGGTAGTTGCGGACGGTCCCCTCGGAGAGGTGGAGGCGGCGGGCGATGTCCGCGTTGAGGGAACCGTCGGCCGCCGCGCGCAGGACGTCGCGCTCGCGCGGGGTGAGGGGGTCGGCCCCCTCCGAGAGCGCGGCGGCGGCGAGCGCGGGGTCGATCACCTTCTCCCCGCGCAGCACCCTGCGCACCGCCTCCGCGAGTTGCCCCGCGGGCGCGTCCTTGACCAGGAACGCGTCGGCGCCCGCCTCCATGGCCCGGCGCAGGTACCCGGGCCGGCCGAAGGTGGTGACGATGACGACGCGGACCCCGGGCAGTTCCGCCCGCACCACGGCGGCCGCGTCGAGGCCGGTCATCGCCCCGGGCATCTCGATGTCGAGGAGGGCGACCTGCGCCCCGGCGTCGCGGGCCGCCCCGACGACGTCCTCGCCGCGCGCGACCTGCGCGACCACCTCGATGTCCTCCTCAAGCCCCAGCAGCGCGGCCAGGGCCTCGCGCACCATCGACTGGTCCTCCGCCAGCAGCACCCGGATCATGGCCGTGAGCGTAGTCGGCCGGGACCACGGCGTGGAGGGTGAAGCCGCCGTCCGCGGCGGTCTCCAGGCGGCCACCGGCGAGCAGCAGGCGCTCCTCCAGGCCGGTCAGGCCGTTGCCGCGTCGTGAGCCGCCGGGGCCCGGGCCGCGGCCGTCGTCGGCGACGGTGAGCGCCACCGTGCCGTCGTCCTCGGCGACGGTCACCACGCAGCGGGAGGCGCCGCTGTGCCGTACGACGTTGGTGACGGCCTCGCGCAGGGCCCAGGCCAGCGCACCCTCGGCCTCCGGGGTGAGCGGGGCGGCCACGGTGGCGGGCAGCTCGGCGCGGACACCGGCGGCCTGCAGGGCCTCGCGGGCGCCGGCGAGCTCGGCGGCGAGGGTGGGCCTGCGGTAGCCGCTGACGGCCTCCCTGACGTCCACGAGGGCCTGCCGGCTGACCCGCTCGATGTCGGCGACCTGCGCGGCGGCGTCCTCGGGGCGGCCGGGCAGCATGCGTCCGGCCAGTTCGCTCTTGAGGGTGATCAGCGACAGCGAGTGGCCGAGCAGGTCGTGCAGGTCGCGGGCGAGCCGCAGGCGTTCCTCCGTGGCGGCCAGCTGGGCCACCGCCGCCCGGGCCTCGCGCAGTTCGCGGGTGGTGCGCACCAGCTGGCGCACCCCGGTCATGGCGTAGCCGCCGAGCAGGCACGGCACGAGCAGCGAGACCACCGTGGCCTCGTTCGCCCCGGTGAGCCCGGCGACGGCCGCGAGCACCGCGGTCACCAGCGGGATCGCCCAGCGCGCCTGCCGGCCGGGCAGCACCGCCCCGCAGCCGACGGCCAGGTAGACGAACAGCACGAGGAAGGCGTCGCCCAGGGTGAACGTCATCAGCAGGCCCAGCCCGCCGAGCAGCAGGAGCTGCCCGTACACCCAGCGCGGCTGGTGTTCCGCGTTGGTCCGCAGGAAGACGATGCCCAGGTAGGCGGCGACGAAGGCGGCGAGCCCGAGCCAGCCGAGCACGGTCGCGGTGAGGCCGTGCCCGCCCTCGGCGAGGTCGCTGACCGGGGCGCCCAGGTAGAGCATCCACATGGCCACCCAGACCAGCTTGACCACGGCCTGACGGCGGTTCTCCGGGGCCCGGCCGATGGCCGGGGCGTCCCGGGGCTCGGCGGCCTCCCGCTGCTGTGGCGTTCCGGCGGCCACGATCGTTCTCCTCTCAGGCCTTCGCGGTGTCCTTGCGGTACATCCAAGCGGCTGTCCCGGCGAAGACCAGCCCGTAGACCACCAGTACGGCGATGTCCCGGGCGTGCGGGGCCTGGCCGAGTTCGACGGCCTGGCCGAGCGCCGCGTACGGCCGGGCGGGCAGCAGGTTCGCGATGTCGCGCAGCCAGCCGGGGAAGGAGCTGAAGGGCATCCACAGGCCGCCGAGCAGCGCGAGCCCGAAGTAGGTGATCATCGCGATGGGGCGGGCGGTCTCCGCCGAGGCGACGTAGCCGATGGCCACGCCGAGCGCGGCGAAGACGAAGCTCCCCGCCCAGCTGGTGAGCAGCACCCCGGCCCACTGCCAGGCGGCCATCCGCACGCCCTTCACGGCGCCGCCGGCGAGCAGCACGAGCACGATCGAGGGCAGGCTGACCGTGGCGGCCGCGGCGATCTTCGCCAGGACGTAGCCGCGCCCGGGCAGCGCGGTGAGCCGCAGCTGGCGCACCCAGCCCTTGTCGCGCTCCCGGGCGATCCGCTCGGAGTTGCCCATGAGCACGGCGGTCATGGCGCCGAAGGCGCACATCGCGACCATGTAGTACGGCACCGTCGCGGCCTTCTGGCCCGCTGTGAGGATCATGAAGAGCAGCACCGGGTACAGCACCGAGAAGAACATGAACCTGCGGTTGCGCAGGACGCGCAGGATCTCCAGCCGGGCCAGCGTCCTCATCGCGCCGCCACCTCCTCCTTGGACTCCTCGGACTCCTTGGACGGCTCCGTGATGGCCAGGAAGGCCTGCTCCAGGCCGAGCCCGGCGACCTCCAGGTGCCGGGGGTAGAGCCCGGC
The DNA here is from genome assembly GCF_033792765.1 of Streptomyces sp. PA03-6a. Taxonomy (NCBI): domain Bacteria; kingdom Bacillati; phylum Actinomycetota; class Actinomycetes; order Kitasatosporales; family Streptomycetaceae; genus Streptomyces; species Streptomyces sp. PA03-6a. The sequence continues at coordinate 16,182 of NZ_JARAVK010000113.1, forward strand.
CGCGTAGACCGCGTGCACCGTCGCGTCGGCGTCCGTGGAGCGGATGCGCACCGTGCGCCCGGTGACCTCCACGTCCGTGACCCGCGGCAGGGCCCGCAGGGCGGGCTCGTCGGGCGGGGTGTCCAGGTCGAAGACGATACGCCGGACCCCGGCCCGCGCCTTGATCTCGGCGGCGGTGCCGTCGGCCACCAGCCGGCCGCCCTGCAGGACGAGCACCCGGTCGGCGACGGCGTCCGCCTCCTCCAGGTAGTGGGTGGCGAAGAGCACCGTGCGGCCCTGCTTCACCTGGCCGCGCATGGCCTCCCAGAAGGCCTGCCGGGCGGAGACGTCCATGCCGGTGGTCGGCTCGTCGAGGACCAGCAGGTCGCTCGCGCCCGCCGTGGCCAGGGCGAAGCGCACGCGCTGCTCCTGGCCGCCGGAGAGCTTGTCGACCTTGCGGTCGGCGATGGATTCCAGCCCGGCGGCCGCCATCACCTCGGCGACGGGGTGGGCCCGCGGGTGCAGGTCGCAGGCGAGCCGTACCAACTCGCGCACGGTGACCTCCTCCATGAGGCCGCCGCTCTGCAGCACGGCCCCGACCCGGCCCTCGGTGATCGCCCGGCGCGGGGTGGTCCCGAAGACCTCGACGGTGCCGGAGTCGGGCGTGCGCAGCCCCAGCAGCAGGTCCAGCGCGGTCGACTTGCCGGCGCCGTTGGGGCCCAGCAGGGCGACGGTCTCACCCGGGTGGAGGGTCAGGCTCAGGTCGTCGACGGCCCGGACCTGACCGAAGCTCTTGCTCACGTGCGTGAACACTGTTGCGGTCATGGCAGCAGCGTCGCCGACGGCACGGTCCGGGCGGCAGTGTCGGGCGTCCTGTTGCGCGGATGACAGATGTCATGGGTGTGGCCCCGGTACGGGTACCGGGGCCACACCCTTCACGCGTGGATCGGGCGACCGGGGGTCAGGACGTGCCCTCGATGGTCACCGTCTTCTTGGCGGTGTCGGTGGTCTGCAGCGCGGGCAGCATCGCGGAGGCGACGTCCTCCGGGGTGACGGCGGTCTTGCTGCCGTCACCACGCTCGACCAGGACACCGTCGAAGGCGCCGCCGTACAGGCCCTTGAGCACCTTGCGGTCGATGTACGGCGTCAGGTTGCCGTCCTGGTCCGGCACCATCGTGAGGATCTTCGACAGCGAGTTCTGCGGGCTGAACGGGAGGGGTGCCCCGGCGCCCGCACGGACCATGACGAACCCGGACATGGCCGTCTTCCCGAAGCCGTTGACGGCCTTGTCGAGCGCCTCCTGGGTCACCTTGGGCTGGACGGTGGTGACCTTCAGGCTGACCGCGTCGGCCTTGCCGGTGGCGACCTGCGTGGCGTAGGCGGCGGTGACGGTGTCGATCGAGGCGGCCACGTCCACGCCTTCGTGGGGCTTGCCGGGGACGGCGACGGCCTTGCCCTTCACGAACTTGACCATGCCCTCGGAACCCGAGCCGCCGAGACCCCGGGAGAGCTTCTCCAACTGGGCGCGGAGCTTCTCGCTGTCCGTGGTCAGCACGGGCTCGGCCGCGCGCGAGCCGCCGAACAGCGAGCCGATGACGGTGACCGGGTTGTAGTCGCGATGCGCCACGTTGCGGACGGTCGCGTCGGTGTCGAGGACGAGACCGGCGGCCGCGGGCTTCAGCGACGTGCGCTGGTCGCCGACGGTGACGGTGATCGGCGCGTTCTTCCGGGAGCCGAGCGCCTGGTCGAGGACCGCGACGGCCTGGTCCTTGGTCTTGCCGCCGATCCCGACGCCGTAGACGGTCGTACCGGCCGGGACGTCGGAGTGGTCCATCAGCAGTCCCGCGCCGTAGGCGATGCCCAGCACGCCCAGCACCCCGACGCCCGCCAGTATGAGCTTGGAGCGGCCCTTGGCCTCGGGCTGCGCCGCACTCTGACGGGCGGCGGGCGGGGCGGGCCGGTTGGCGGACGGTCCCGCGGGGGGAACCGCCGGGATGCCGCTGACGACGGTGTCGCCGGACATCCGGTCGGCCGCGGAGGACGGGAACGGCGTGGGGAACGGTGGCCGGCCGGCGGCGGGGCCCGCCGGGGGCACCCGCATCTCCCCGGTGACCGGGCCCGTGGTGGGGCCGGCCGGCGGCTGCTGCCCCGGGAAGGGCACGCCTGCTCCGGGACCGGCGGGCGCCGCGCCGGGGCCGCCGGGGAACGGGCGTGGTGCCGGCGCGGGACGTCCGGGACCCGCGGGGCCCCCAGGGCCGCCGGGACCGCCGGGACCGCCGGGACCGCCGGGACCGCCCGGGCCGCCCGGCATCACGGGGCCACCGGGACCCGCGGGGCCACCGGGGCCACCCGGCGCCACCGGACCCCCGGGACCGGCCGGGCCGACCGCGCCGTCGTTCAGGTACGGGATGCCACCGCGTCGCGGGCCGCCGGGGGCGGCGCCAGGTCCGGGGACCGGTCCGCGCTCCATGGGGCCGGGCTGGGCCGGGATGTCGCCGAGCTGCATCGGCTGGGTGACCTCGGGAGCGGAGAACCCCTGCATCGGCTCGGGACCGGGCGCCGGGCCCGGCCCCTGGCCGGCCTCGGGCCTGGGGGCGGCCTTCCGCGGCGCGAACCAGTCGCTGGCCGGCTTCTCGCCCCTCGGCGCCGGAGCCGGCTCCGCGGCGGGTTCCGGCGCGGGCGCCGGAACGCCCTGACCGGCCCCGGTACCGCCGCCGGCGGTCCAGCCCGTGGACAGCGGGGTCGACTCGGTCTCGGGGGCGGCCGGGGCGGACCCGGCGGGCGCCCCGCCCTCCGCGCCGCCCTCGACGGGCGTGCGGACGACGACCGGCGGGATCGGCCGGGACCCGGGGATGTTGATGCGCACCCGGGTGGTCAGCGTGGTCTCGGTCTTGGTCTCCTCCGCGGCGGGAGCCGCAGCGGGCTCCCCGGTCGCGGCCCCGTCGCGCGGGTCCTCCTGCGGATGCAGCGACGGAAACGGTCGGGTTCCGTACGGCGGGGTACCCGACGGGTACGCGGCTCCGCCCCGGCCCTGGGGGCCGGGGGACGGACGATCAGTTTCACGACTCAAAGCAGGCTCTCCCGGTTCGCTTCGCCACCCGTCACGGCCTTTCCGCGGGCGGCCCGGCGGCGCGCACCACCATACTGGGCGCCGCGTCGGAGCCGCCTGCCCGCCGGATGGAGACCGCCCTGATCAAAGGGGTTTATGTGACGTCAACCGCCAAAACGGGCGACGCTCGCTCCGTAACGGACGCAACGTGGCGCCTATGGTGCCTCAAGTGATCCACCGGCGGGAGGACGGGGTTGCACAAGCGTGGCCGACATCACGCCGGCCATCGCTCCGCCCAACAGGTAGACGTACGGACTGATTCCGTTGGCGAACAGGAAATCACCCTCCGGGCGGGCGGAGCTCAGCAGCATCACGGTGATCAGCCACACCGCCGCCGGCACCACGGCGCCCAGCCGCGTGCCGGTCAGCCGGGCGCCGCCGTGGAAGAGCGCCGCGCTCCCGGCGAGCGCGAGCAGCAACCCGCCCGGGAACCAGGCGGCCTGGACCAGCGACCCCGCGACGGCGACCAGCACGCCCAGGACCACGAGCAACGGGTAGGCGGCGCGCCTCATGCCCCGGTCCCCGCGAACAGATCGTCCTCCAGGCTCCCGGCCGGCACGGGCACGCCCTTGACCAGACGGTAGAACTCGGCGCCGAACAAGGGCTGTCCGAGGTCGTTGGAGAGCGCGAAGAACGGGCCGTCCACCGCGATCTGGGTGACGTGGGCCTTCATCGCCGCGGCCTTCTGCCCGGCGTAGCGGGCCTCCACGTCGATGGCGGCGGTCACCAGGGCGTCGTCCACCACGCCCGGGACGTCGTCGGCGGTCGCGATGCCCTCGAAGGGGATCTGCCGGCCGGCCCCGCGCAGCCGGGCGAAGCCCTCCTCGACCACGCGGCGCGGGATGCAGTTCCAGTAGATCTTGGCGATGGAGTGCGGGCCGCCGAGGTCACGCCGGTAGGCCGGTTCCGCGGCCAGTTCCGCGGCGCGCATGGAGACCCGGTGCGCCTTGATGTGGTCGGGGTGGCCGTAGCCGCCGTCGGGGTCGTAGGTGACCAGCACCTGCGGACGGACCTCGCGGATCACCTCCACGAGGTACGAGGACGCGAGGTCGAGGTCCGCCCGCCAGAAGCTCTCCGGCCGGTCGTTCTGCGGCACGCCCATCATCCCGGAGTCCCGGAAGCGGCCGGCGCCGCCCAGGAAGCGGTGGTCGGTGACGCCGAGCTGCGCCATGGCGTCGGCGAGTTCGCCGGTCCGGTGCGCGCCGAGGGTGTCGTCGCGGTCGGGGGCCAGGTGCGCCAGCTCGGGCGGGATGACCTCGCCCTCCTCGCCGAGGGTGCACGTCACCAGCGTGACGAGCGCGCCCTCGGCGGCGTACTTGGCCATGGTGGCGCCGTTGTTGATCGACTCGTCGTCGGGATGCGCGTGGACGAGCAGCAGTCGGCGGGCGGGCGGTGCGGTCATGAGGAGAGCCTAGGGCAGGCCCCGCGGCTCACCAGGGGGAAGCCACGGGCTCAGAACTTGAAGTCGCCGATCATGCCCGCGACGTTGCTGGTGAGGTCCCGGATCGTCGGCGCGATGGAGGAACTCGCCAGGTAGAACCCGAGCAGTACGCAGACCACCGCGTGCCCCGCCTTCAAACCGGCTTTCCTGACCAGCAGGAAGACGACGATCAGCAGCAGCAGCACCGCCGAAATCGAAAGTGCCACAGCGGCACACCTCCAGGGCCTCAGAGTCCGACAGCACTTGCCAACCGGTTGTTACCCACTCTCGGCAGTGGATCATAACTTTGTGGCGCACCGCATAGCTCGTCGCACGGGAGCACGCGGGGGCGCATGGCCGGATCTCGTGGTTGGCGTGCGCCGGGCTCACCGGCGGGCGGTGGCACACTCCCCCCATGACGCAAGCGCTCTCGTTCCCGCGGCAGTACGCCCGCACGCAGCGGTTCTCGCTCGGCGCCCCGCGCGCCTTCACCGTGTCGCCGGACGGCGGCCGGATCGTCTTCCTGCGCTCCCGTTCCGGCACCGACCGCTCGCACCTGCTGTGGGTGCTGGACCCGCAGTCGGGCGCCGAGCGGGTCGCGGCGGACCCCGGGGTGCTGCTGTCCGGCGCGGCGGAGGAACTGTCGCCGCAGGAGAGGGCGCGCCGGGAGCGCAGCCGGGAAGGTTCGGCGGGAATCGTCGGCTACGCGACCGACGACGCGGTGGAGCTGGCCGCGTTCGCCTTGTCCGGAAGGCTCTTCACGGCGGAGCTGCGGGCCGGCACGGCCCGGGAGATCGCCGTGCCGGGCCCCGTGGTGGACCCGCGTCCTTCGCCGGACGGCCGCCGGGTGGCCTACGTGGCGGACGGCGCGCTGCGCGTGGTGGACGCCGACGGCGGCGGGGACCGGGCGCTGGCCGAGCCCGAGGGACCGGACGTCGGCTACGGACTGGCGGAGTTCATCGCCGCCGAGGAGATGTCCCGCAGCCGCGGCTACTGGTGGGCCCCGGACGGTGCCTGCGTACTGGCGGCCCGCGTGGACGCGTCCCCGGTCCGCCGCTGGTGGATCGCCGACCCCGCGAACCCCGCGCAACCGCCCGCCGAGGTGGCCTACCCCGCCGCCGGCACCCCGAACGCCGAGGTCACGCTGGTCCTGCTGACGCTGGACGGGGCGGCGACGCCGGTGGAGTGGGACCGCGAGCGCTATCCGTACCTCGCTCAGGTGCACTGGTCGGCGGCGGGCCCGCCGTTGCTGCTGGTCCAGACCCGGGACCAGCGCGAGCAGCTGTACCTGACGGTGGACACCGCCACCGGCGGCACCCGGGAGGTGCACCGGGACAGCGATGAAATCTGGCTTGATCTTTTCCCCGGGGTGCCCGCCTGGCTGTCCGGCGAGCGCCTCGTGCGCATCTCCGACGAGAACGGCTCGCGAGCACTGTTCGTCGGTGAACAGCCGTGGACGGGACCGGAGTTGCACGTACGCGCGGTGCTCGGGACGGACGGCGACGGCGTCCTGCTGTCGGCCTCGGCGGGGCACGGCGCCAAGGACCCGGAGACCGGCGAGATCCATGTGTACCGCGCCGACGGAGGCCCCGCCGGAGCGGTCCGGCTGAGCGGCGGCCCGGGCGTGCACTCCGCGGTGCGCGCCGGGGCCGTGACGGTGCTGTCGTCCGCGTCGCTGGAGTCGGCCGCCACGACCGTCCGGGTGCTGCGGGACGGCGAGCCGGTGACGGAGATCGCCTCGCACGCCGAGACCCCTGTCCTCACCGCGCGCCCGGTGCTCGTCAGCGCCGGCGAGCGCGGCGTCCCGGCGGCGGTGCTGCTCCCCTCGGGGCACCGGGAGGGCGACGGGCCCCTGCCGGTGCTGATGGACCCGTACGGCGGACCGCACGGCCAGATGGTGGTGAGCGCCCAGCGCGGCTACCTGCAGGCGCAGTGGCTGGCCGACCAGGGCTTCGCGGTGGTCGTCGCGGACGGCCGGGGCACCCCCGGGCACTCCCCCGCCTGGGAGAAGGCGATCGCCGGCGACTTCGCGGGCGTCACACTCGACGACCAGGTCCACGTGCTGCACGCCCTGGCCGGCCACTACCCCCTGGACCTCACCCGGGTGGGCATCCGCGGCTGGTCGTACGGCGGGTACCTGGCGGCGCTCGCCGTGCTGCGCCGCCCGGACGTCTTCCACGCCGCGGTGGCGGGCGCGCCGGTCACCGACTGGCGGCTGTACGACACGCACTACACCGAGCGCTACCTCGGCCACCCCGAGGAGCGGCCGGCGGTGTACGCCGCCAACTCCCTGGTCACCGACGCCGGTCTGGCGGACCCGGCGGACGAGGTCCGGCCGCTGATGATCATCCACGGCCTCGCCGACGACAACGTGGTGGCCGCGCACACCCTGCGGCTGTCCTCCGCACTGCTGGCCGCGGGCCGCCCGCACGAGGTGCTCCCGCTGTCCGGGGTCACGCACATGACGCCGCAGGAGGAGGTCGCCGAGAACCTGCTCCTGCTCCAGGTCGCGTTCCTGAAGCGTTCCCTGGGCGTCGTGACAGGTTAGGGCGGGTCCTGCAGGTACGCCGCCCGCGCCTCGGAGGCGGGGCCGGGCGGCGGCGGCGGCTGCGGGTAGGAGCCGAAGACGGGGAGGACGGCGGTCTGCTCGTACAGGGGCATGGACAGGTTGTCCGCTGCCGTGGGGACCTCCGCCTCCACGTACGGATCGCCGCCCGGGACGCCCACCGCCGCCAGGTCGCCGGGGACGAGCAGCAGCGTCACCACCAGCGCGGCGCCCACCGCGAAGGCGGCGGCGAAGTCGTCGGCGCCCGGGGCGTCGATCCTCGAGGTGCCGATCACCGGGACCGCGGTCACGGCGAGCAGCCCGGCCACGCAGATGCCCAGCGGCCGGGCGAACGGGGCCCGTACGAAGGCGGCGAGGCCCGCGGCCGCGGCCAGGCCGGCCGTCGCCCAGACCAGCCACTCGTAGGGCGCCCCCAGTTGGGAGTCCACCAGGTAGCCGCCGCCCACGGTGCGCCAGAAGAAGCCCGGCGGCAGCGGCGCCGCCGGGTCCGACCGCCGGGAGAACTCCAGGACGCCGGTGATGAGCGCCACCACGAGCAGCAGCATCCCCGCCAGCACGCCCGCCGCGGGCCGTGGCGGGGCGGGCGCGTCCTCGCCGGTGCGCCGTACGACGACCAGCAGTACGAGGGCACCGGCGATCTGCCCGCCCGCGGTCACCAGCAGGGCTCCCTGCAGCCCGGGCGGGCTGCCGCCCGAGGAGGGGGCCAGGAGGTAGGCCGTGGGGGTGCGCAGCGCCAGGGTCAGCACCGCGGCCGCCCCGAGGACCCCGACGCCGCCGGGCTTGAGGGACGCGACCGCGGCGGCCACGTAGAGCCCGAGGAGCAGCAGGTCCACGGTGGAGGTCACCAACGGCGCCCCGCCGACGGGTACCGCAAGACCCGCCCACACCCTGACGGCGCCCTCCGCCCGGAACTGGACGAGGTCCTGGCCCAGCCAGGCCGCCTCGGCCGCCGCCAGGGCGGCACAGACCGTTCCTCCGAGCCGATACGCCTGCCGCATGGCCACCTCCCCGGCCCCTCCGGCAGCACTGTCCTTTGGCCTTCCGAGGGGATACGTACCGGGCCGGTCCAGCGTTCACCGCGGACGTACGGCGGCCGGCCGGGGCGATGTGTGATCACCCCGGCCGGCCCACGGCACCCGCACGGCCGTACGCTGCTCAGCGTGGCGCGTCCGTATATCGGTGATGCGTCGATCAAGTTGCCTGCGTGTAAAAGAATTTCATCCTGAATCCTCCGCATTCGCGGATGGACCGCAGGAGCTGTCAAGCACGCGTTCGCGACGATATCCAAAACCTTGCCCCAAGATAACCACGATCTCGTCTTCCGATCGCTTCACCCCCTTGACTGGCCGCCAAATCCATTGCCCAATACCGGCTAGCTAGCCACGGGCGTTCACATGCGCCACCAAAACTCCTTGGTGCGGGGGCAGATGACCATGTCCAGTCCGAGCACGGCCGCGAACCGGCCGGAACCCGTTCCGGCACAGGCGCCCGCCCCCGTCGAGGGCACCGGCAAGGAACCCTCCGAACTCGTCGGGCGCTCCCCGGGCCGGCTCGCCTGGCTGCGCTTCCGCCGCGACCGCACCGGAATGGTCTGCGCGGGCGTCGTGCTCTTCTACCTCGTCGTGGCGCTGGCAGCGCCGCTGATCTCCAAGGTGTACGGCAAGAACCCGTACGAGCTGTACGGCCAGGACCTCGGCCTGCTGAACAGCTACGGGATCCCGCTCAAGCCCAACGGCGGCATCGACGGCGACTTCTGGTTCGGGCTCGAACCCCAGCTCGGCCGCGACGTGTTCACCTTGCTGATCTACGGGATCCGCACCTCGCTGGGCATCGCCCTCGCCGTGACCACGGTCTCCGTCGTCGTCGGCGTGCTCATCGGGCTCGTCCAGGGCTACCTCGGCGGGCGCACCGACTACCTCATGGGCCGGTTCTCGGACCTGATGCTGTCCTTTCCGCAGCAGCTCTTCTTCATCGCCTTCACGCCGGTGATCGTGGCCCTGTTCGTCTCCCCCCGCGACGAGGAACCGACCTACGTGCGCATCGCGGCACTGGTCATCGTCCAGTTCGTCCTCGGCTGGATGAGCGTGGGCCGGCTGGTGCGCGCCCAGGTGCTGAGCCTGCGCGAGCGCGAGTTCATCGAGGCCGCGCGGATCAGCGGCGCCTCCTCCGCGCGGATCATCCGCAAGGAACTGCTGCCGAACATCTGGTCCACCATTCTGGTCCAGTCGACGCTGCTGCTCCCCGTGAACGTCACCGCCGAGGCGGGCCTTTCCTATCTCGGTGTCGGAATCCTGCCGCCCACCCCGGACTGGGGGCTGATGTTCCAGCAGGCCGCGGCGTACTACGAGTCCGACGTCACCTTCATGTTCTTCCCCGGCATCGCGATGGTGATCTTCGTGGTCGCCTTCAACCTGCTCGGGGATTCGGTCCGGGACGCACTCGATCCCAAGACCGTGCGCTAGGTGTCCAAGCCGCCGCGCCGGGCCCCTGTGGGGGGAGACCGGGCACGTCGGTATCCGCAGTTCGGTTCACTGACAGGCAGGGATCAATGAGAATTCGCAAGGCGCGTTACGCCTCCGCGTTCCTGGCGTTGGGGGCTCTGACGCTGTCCGCCGCGTGCAGCAGCGGTGGCGGCGGGGGGACGGGCACCGGCGGCGGCGAGGGCAAGCAGGCCACCGTGCAGAACTTCGGCATCGGCACGGCCGCCGACTCCAAGGGCCCCGCCCCGGAGGTCCCCGGGGCCAAGAAGGGCGGCACGGCGTACGACCTCGACCAGGCGGGCTTCGACTACCTGGACCCCGGCCAGCAGTACGTCAGTGACCAGTTGTCGGTGCAGTTGCTCTACAACCGCTCGCTCACCGGCTACAAGATCGACGCCAAGACCGGCAAGACGATCCTGGTCGGCGACCTCGCCACCGACACCGGCAAGTCCTCCGACGGCGCGAAGACCTGGACCTTCACCCTCAAGGAGGGCCTGAAGTTCGAGGACGGCACGCCGGTCACCTCCAAGGACGTCAAGTACGGCATCGAGCGGCTCTTCGCCGACTACCAGACACAGGGCCCGCAGTACATCCAGAAGTGGCTCTACGGCGCCGACTACCGCAAGGCGTACACCGGCCCCTACGAGGGCAAGGAGATCCCCGCCGACAAGATCGACACGCCGGACGACAAGACCATCGTCTTCCACTTCCTGGAGGCGCACGCCGACGCGCCCTACGCGGCCGCGATGCCGAACATCTCGCCGGTGCCGAAGGCCAAGGACGACAAGCAGAAGTACAACAACCACCCCGTCGCCACCGGCCCGTACAAGATCGCCAGCTACAAGCCGGGCAAGGAGCTGGTCTTCGAGCGCAACACCAACTGGGACCCGAAGAGCGACCCGATCCGCAACGCCTACCCGGACAGCTGGAACTTCCAGCTGGGCATCGCCGAGCCGGGCCTGACCAACCGGCTCGCCGCCGAGGACGGCAACGACAAGTACGCGGTGAACCTGTCCGGTTCCTCCGACCCGTCGAAGATGCAGACGCTGACGACGGACGCGCAGTACAAGTCGCGGACGGTGAACCAGTACCAGCCGTACGTCGAGGTCATCAACATCAACACCAAGCGGATCACCGATCCCAAGGTCCGTCAGGCGATCATGTACGCCTTCCCGATGACCCAGGTCCAGCAGGCCTTCGGCGGCGGCGCCCAGGGCGAGCTCGGCACCACCCTGCTCAGCCCGACGGTCGCCGGCTGGAAGAAGTACGACCCCTTCGGCAAGCTCGACAAGCCCACCGGTGACATCGAGAAGGCCAAGGAGCTGCTCAAGGAGGCCGGCGTCACCGGCAAGGTCAAGCTCTCCTACGCCTACGCCAACACCCCGCGCTGGCAGAACGTGTCGCTGACCATCGAGAAGGCCCTGGAGAAGGCCGGCTTCGACGTCCAGCGCAAGGCCATCGACCCGACCTCGTACTACACGGTCGTCGGCAAGCTCGACACTCCGTACGACATCTACCGCACCGGCTGGGGCGCGGACTGGCCCAGCGCCTCGACCGTGGTCCCGCCGACCATGGACGGCCGCAACCTCGCCGACGGCACCAACAACTACTCCTTCCTCAACGACGACCACGTCAACTCCGAGATCGACCGCATCCTGGCGATCACGGACATCGGGAAGCAGAACGACGAGTGGCGGACCCTGTCCGAGTCCGTGCTGAAGAACGACACGTCGCAGATCCCGTTCATCTTCGACAAGTACTTCAACATCCACGGCTCGGGCCTCGGCGGCGTCACCTACAACGAGGTCTACGGGACCATCAACCCCAACACGATCTTCGTCAAGCAGTAGTCCCCGCGCAGACACGCCGGTCCCGGCCTCTCCCCGGGCCGGGACCGGCGCCCCGACGGAACCGACGGAGAGCCTGACCCATGCTGCGTTTCCTGGTACGCCGTGTGCTGGGCGCGCTGGTCATCCTGCTGCTGATCAGCGCCATCACGTACTTCCTCTTCTTCTTCCTGCCGTCCGACCCGGCGCTGCTGTCCTGCGGCAAGAACTGCAGTCCGCAGAACGTGGCCCTGATCCGCAAGAACCTCGGCCTGGACCTGCCGATCTGGACCCAGTACTGGCACTTCATGGTCGGCATCTTCGCCGGCCGCGACATGCCCATCGGCCACTGCCCGGCGCCGTGCTTCGGCTACTCCTTCGCCGACCAGCAGCTCGTCTGGGACACGATCGCCGACCGCTACCCGACCACGCTGTCACTGGCGATCGGCGGTGCCACCGCCTTCCTGGTCATCGGCGTCGGTCTCGGCCTCATCTCGGCCTGGCAGCAGGGCAAGGCCTTCGACCGGATCGCCAGCGGCGTCTCGCTGGTCGGCAACTCCGTGCAGATCTACTTCCTCGGCCCGATCGCCATCGGCCTGTTCGCCAGCAGCTGGCACGTGCTGGACCGCGGCCACGACCCCGACTGGTCGCACGACCCGTGGGGTTCGGTGCAGGGGCTGATCCTGCCCTGCATGGTGATGTCGGTGATCTTCTGGTCCAACTACAGCCGCCAGACACGCTCGCTGATGGTGGAGCAGATGTCCGAGGACCACATCCGGGCCGCCCGCGCCAAGGGCATGTCCTCCCGCTACGTGTTCCTGCGGTACGCGCTGCGCGGGGCCGCCGCCTCCATCATCACCATCTTCGGCATCGACCTGAGCTCGGTCCTCGGCGGCGCGATCATCACCGAGGTCACCTTCGGACTGCACGGCCTCGGCCTGCTGTCCGTGCAGGCCGTGCTCCGCAGCGACCTGCCGCTGGAGATGGCCGTGATGCTGATCGGCGCCACGATCATCGTCGTCTGCAACATCGTCGTCGACGCCGCCTACGCCCTCATCGACCCGCGGATCAGGCTTTCGTGAGCCGGGACGCTCGCCGGCACGCAGAGGAGAAGCACCGTTGAACATCCTCACCAAGACCGAGGCGGGGCCGCCCGGGCCCGGGGACCCCGCGCCGTCCGGGCCGTTCCTGTCGGTCCGTGACCTGTACGTGCAGTTCGCCACCGAGGACGGCGTGGTCAAGGCCGTCGACGGACTCTCCTTCGACCTGGAGCGCGGCAGGACCCTGGGCATCGTCGGCGAGTCCGGCTCCGGCAAGTCGGTCACCAACCTGGCGGTCCTCGGTCTGCACAACCCCCGCAACACCACCATCCGCGGCGAGATCGTGCTGGACGGGCAGGAGCTGACGGGCGCCCCCGAACGGACCCTGGAACGACTGCGCGGCCGGAAGATGGCGATGATCTTCCAGGACTCGCTGACCGCGCTCTCCCCGTACTACACGGTCGGCCGGCAGATCGCCGAGCCGTACATGAAGCACATGGGCGCGTCCAAGAAGGCCGCCCGGGAGCGGGCGGTCGAGATGCTCGCCCGGGTGGGCATCCCGCAGCCGCGGCTGCGGGTGGACGACTTCCCGCACCAGTTCTCCGGGGGCATGCGGCAGCGCGCGATGATCGCGATGGCGCTGGTCTGCGACCCGGCGCTGGTCATCGCGGACGAGCCGACGACCGCCCTGGACGTCACCGTGCAGGCACAGATCCTCGACCTGCTGAAGGACCTGCAGCGGGAGACGGGCACGGCGATCGTCATCATCACCCACGACCTGGGCGTGGTGGCCAACACGGCGGACGACGTGATGGTGATGTACGCGGGGCGCTGCGTGGAGCGCGGCACCGTGCGCGAGATCCTGAAGACGCCCGAGCACCCCTACTCGTGGGGCCTGCTGGCCTCGATCCCTCGGCTGTCGGCGCCGGTGGACCTGCCCCTGTCCCCGATCCCCGGCACCCCGCCCAGCCTGCTCAACCC
>NZ_JARAVK010000114.1:0-29268 GCF_033792765.1 Streptomyces sp. PA03-6a
GGTCAGCGGGACCTGGACCGGCTTGGTCCCGGTCACCGGGGAAACGGACTCGCCCGGCGCCGCGGGGTCCGGCGCGGACTGCCCGGGCGCCGACTGCTCGGGCACCGACTGCTCGGGCACCGACTGCCCGGGCCTGGCCGGTTCCGGCTCCGCCTGGTAGGGCACCGTCTGGTCCGGAGCCGACTGCTCCGGACCGGCCGGTTCCGGCATCGCCTGCTCGGGTGACTGCCCAGGCGACTGCTCGGGTGACTGCCCGTCCGGTCCCGCCGGCAGGGGTGCTCCCTCGGCCGGCGCCTGCTGCGGTCCCTCCTGTTGCGGGCCGGGGCCGGGGAAGTCGACGGGACCGGTCGGCTCGCCCGGGACGTCGCCCGGGTAGGGGGGTTCCAGGTCGGTGTCGGCGGGGGCGTCCTCGCCGAGCGGGATGGCGACCACCGCGTCCTGCTCCACCTGGTCGACGCCGGGCGCGGCGCGTACCCGCTGCACCTGGGCCGGTGTGAGCCGGGCGGCGAAGCCGGAAAGCGCGTGCCGGTAGGTGAAGAGCGGCTCCACGCCCAGACCGTCCAGGACGGTCCGCGGCGCGGTGCCGTCGTCCAGGGTCACGACGTACTGGTCCGGGATCGCTCCGGGAGGACCGGGCCGTGGTTCCGCCGCGCTCGGAAGGGGCGCCGTCAGGGCGAGGGCGGGAAGAGCAGTTATCAGGGCGGCGGAGGCGGTCCGTCGCAAGGAAATTCGCATCTGCGGAGCTCCTTGTCCGGTAGCAAATCTGACGACCCCCCAGGTTTCTGGTTATCAGCTGACCATCCTGGACGCCCTGTTCCGGCGGCTGTTCGGGTGATGCTCCGCATCCGCCCCGCCTTGCGCGTCGTTGACCAGACCGCACGTCAGTGACCAAGGAAAGGAAGAGCTCGTGAAGCGTCTCTCGAAGGCCGCAGTGCTGACCGTCGCGGCCGGTGTCGCGGTGATGGGCAGTGCGGGCGGCGCCCTCGCAAGCGACGGCGGCAAGGACCGCCACTACGACCGCGGCGGTGCCTCGGCCGAGGGTGCGGCCATCGGCTCCCCGGGTGTGCTCAGCGGCAACGTCATCCAGATCCCGGTCAACATCCCGGTCAACGTCTGCGGCAACGGCATCAACGTCGGCGCGCTGCTGAACCCCACGGCCGGCAACGCCTGCTTCAACGTCTGACGGCAGCGCCCGCCCCCGGGCGCCCCGCCATCCGTCCGCACCTCATTCTGGAGCTTCGCAACATGCTGAAGAAGGCACTCGCCTGCGCCACTCTCGCGGTGGCCGCCGCGGGCAGCGCCGCGGCCCTCGCGCCGACCGCACAGGCCTCCGACGTCCACGGTGGGAACTACTCGCAGAACGTCAACGTCCTGCCGCACCTCTGCCTGGACGTGAAGCGGGTCTACGCCCTCAACCCTGTCGCGCTCGACGCGCTGACCGAGACCAGCGGCCAGCAGTGCAACGAGAAGTCCAGCGTGGTGGACGGGCACAAGTCGGCGCTGTCCGACCTCGCCGACGTCGGCGCGTACCAGAACTGATTCCGGGCGGGATCCACGGCGGCCGTCCCCGATCCACGGGGGCGGCCGCCGCTCGTGCGTGCCGGCACGCATGGGGGAAGGGCCCGGCCCCACGGAGTTCCGTGGGGCCGGGCCCTCGGTGTGCCCGGTCCCTCAGTTCTGGTAGGCCCCGGCGTCGATCAGGTCGGACAGCGCGGACTTGTGCCCGTCGACGACCTTCGACTTCTCGTTGCACTGCTGGCCGCTGGTCTCGGTCAGCAGGTCGACGGCGAGGGGGTTGAGGGCGTAGATGCGCTTCACGTCCAGGCAGGGGTGCGGGATCAGGTTGACGTTCTGCGAGTAGTTCCCACCCGAGGTGTCGGAGGCCACGGCGGCGGGGACGACGGCGCCGGTGGCCGCGACGGCGAGAGAAGCGCAGGCAAGAGCCTTCTTCAGCATGGGGAGTTTCTCCTCTGGGAGTTCAACGACGTCCTCCGGACGCCGACATCAGGAGCAACGCCCCCCGCCGGGTGGACGTGACGGTCATTGCTCCAGGTTTTCCCTCATTCACTCCCAGGCCGTAGGGCACGCCGCTAATACGAGGAGTCCGCGTCCAACGATCCGAGGACGACGGCGCTGTTGAACCCGCCGGTCCCGCGGGCGAGCACCACGGCCGTCGTCAGCCGTTCCGGCCGTGTCCAGCGGGTGACCAGGCGGACGCCGTACCGCTCGCGGGCGGCCCGCGCGTCGCCGCCGCGGGTCGGCGGGATCACGCCGGTGCGCAGGGCGAGGGCGGCGGTCACGGCGTCCAGCGCGCCGGCGCCGGAGGTCAGCCGGCCGACACCCGCCTTGGGCACCGTCACCGGTACCTCCGCCAGCCGGTCGCCGAAGACCCGCTGCAGCGCCGCCGCCTCGGCCGCGTCCCCGGCCGGGTCGCCGGCGCCGTCGGCGAAGACCACGTCCACGTCCCCGGGAGCGCGTCCGGCCTGCTCGAGCGCCGTGGTGACGGCCCGGGCCAGCTGGAGGCCGTCGGGCGCGGGAGCCGTGTGGTGGTGCGCGTCGTGCGTGGCGGCGTGGCCGAGCAGTTCGGCGTAACCGCGCACCCCGCGCTCGGCGGCGTGCGCCTTCTCCTCCAGGACCATCAGGGCACCGCCCTCGCCGGGGACGAACCCCGAGGCGTACGGGCTGAAGGGCAGGTAGGCCCGTTCGGGGTCGGTGCCGCGGTGCACCGTGGGCAGGGTGGACTGGCAGGCGAGCGCGAAGGGCGACAGCGGCGCCTCGGTGCCGCCGACGATCACGGCCTTGCCGCCGCGCCGCAGCCGCCGCCAGGCGTGCTTGAGCGCGTCCAGGCCGCCCGCGCCGTCCGCGGCGACGACGCCGCAGCCGCCGGTCAGCCCGTGCCGGATGGAGATCTGGGCGGCGCCGGCCGCGTGGAACCAGGCGATGGACTGGTGGGCGCCGGCCTGGCCGGGCTGCCGAGCCCACAGGGCGTGGGTCTCCCGCTGGCCGGACTCGTTGCCGCCGGAGCCGCTGGAGGTGACCACCGACAGGTGGAACGGGGGGTGGTCGGCGGGCCGCAGCGCCGCGTCGGCCAGCGCCATCTCGGCCGCGGCCAGGGCGAACCAGGTCCAGCGGTCGGTCTCCGCGCGCAGGGTGTCGTCGATCCAGCGGGCGGCGTCGAACCCGGTGACCTCCCCGGCGAGCACGACCGGGGAGCGGCTCGCGTCGGGCCTGCCGAGCGGCCGGATGCCGTTGCGCCCGGCGACGGTGGCCCGCCAGTAGGGGCGGGCGCCGACACCGGTGGGGGCGACGACCCCGAGTCCGCTGATGACCGCGCGTGTGGTCATGCCTCCGCCTCCCGTTCAGGGTCCGGCTCCAGGGCCGAGAAGACCATCGCCGACTGGAGACCGCCAAGCCCGCAGGCCACCGACAGTGCGTGCCGCACCCGCCGTTCGCGGGCGAGCACCGGGGTGTAGTCGAGGTCGCACTGCGGGTCGGGCCGCAGGAGGTTGGCGGTCGGCGGGATCACCCCCCGCCGCACGGCGAGGGCGCAGGCGGCCATCTCCAGGGCGCCCGCCGCGCCGAGGCAGTGGCCGATGACGGACTTGACGGAGCTGACCGGGACCTTGCGCGCGTGCTCGCCGAGGGCGCGCTTGTACGCGGCGGTCTCGTAGCGGTCGTTCTGCACCGTGCCGGAGCCGTGCGCGCTGATCCAGTCGAGCTGCTCGGGGACGATGCCGGCCTCCGACATGGCGGAGATGATCGCCTCGCTCAGGTCGTAGCCGTCGGGGCGCAGACCGGTCATGTGGTAGGCGCCGGTGCGGTTGTCCCAGCCGCGCACCTCGCAGTAGACGGACGCACCCCGGGCACGGGCGTGCTCCAGTTCCTCCAGGACGAGCACGGCGCCGCCCTCGCCGAGGACGAAGCCGTCGCGCCGGGCGTCGAAGGGCGCCGGCGTCCGCTCGGGGTCGCCGGCGAAGGCGGTGGTGGCGCGGATCGCGTCGAAGCAGGCCACCGTGACCGGGGAGATGGGCGCCTCGCCCGCGCCCGCCAGCATGACGTCGGCCTCGCCGTCGCTCAGCGTCCGGAAGGCGCAGCCGATCGCGTCGACGCCGGAGGTGCAGCCGGTGGAGACGACGGAGGAAGGGCCGTGCAGACCGTGCCGCAGCGAGAGTTCGGCGGCGGCCGAGGAGGGGTGCATCGCCCGGTGGAGGAAGGGCATGCCGTGGTCCGGGCTGACCTCCCAGTGGCGGCCGCCGTCGCTGGCGACCACGTACTCGTCCTCCAGGGTGACGGTGGCGCCGACGGCGGTGCCGAGGCAGACCCCGATGCGGTCGGTGTCCTCGGCTTGCGTGCGCAGCCCGCTGTCGGCGAGCGCCTCGGCGGCCGCGGCGAGCGCGAACTGGGCGAACCGGCCGTTGCGGCGTATCTCCCGGGGGGTGAGCCCGGCCGCGAGGGGGTCGAAGTCGGCCTCGGCGGCGATCCGCGAGCGGTACCGCGAGGGGTCGAAGCGGGTGATCCGGCGGATCGCCGGCCTGCCCCCGACGATCCGCTCCCAGAACGCCTCCCGCCCGACGCCGCCGGCGGCGACGGCTCCGACGCCCGTCACCACCACCCTGCGCGCGGTACGGCCTGCGGTCACCGGTCGACCAGTTCGCGGCCCGGCGCCGGGCCCTCCGTCGCCGGACCCGTCGCGGTGGCGGCGCGGGCGATGGCGGCGGCCTCCTCGCGGGTCTCGGTGTCGACGTGCCCCAGCTCCGGACGCGGCGCGAGCGGGGCCAGGAAGAACACGGCGCGGGCCACCGCGTCGGAGGTGTTCACCAGCCGGTGGCGGACCCCGCGCGGGACGAGGAGGGCCTCGTTGGCGGCGACGCTGCGCGGGCAGCCGTCGAGGTCCACCCGCACCTCGCCCTCGACGACGACCAGTTGCTCCTGCGAGTACGGGTGGTAGTGCTCGGCGACGGCCTCGCCCGGACCGACGGTGACCATGCCGCAGAACCCGTCCGTCGTGCCGACCGAGGTGGTGGTCAGCAGGGTGCGGATGTCGCCGCCGCGGCGGGTGTCCGCGTGGGTGTCCAGGGTGCCGACGGGACGGATCCGGCGGGATTCCAGCCGGTCCTTGACCAGCTGCATCTGGACGCGGGAGTTGCTGTTGATGCGTTGCCGCATGCCCTCGTCGTCGACGGGCGCGTCCACCTTCATCCGGAAGTCCTGCAGCCAGCGCATGCGGGTGCTCTCCGGGCCGAGTTCCTCGTACTGCCAGTAGATGTTCATGAACTCGAACGGCCCGGTCTCCAGCCGCCGGGCCCGCACGGTACGGGTGGCCGGGTCGGCGGTGCGCTCGGACACCCAGGACCAGACGCGGCCCTTCTCGTCGGGGTGCATGGTCAGGCGGAAGCGGGTGGTGTCGCCCTCCTGGGAGATGATCTCGGCCTCGGCGTACTCGCTGAACAAGGTGGGCCAGCCGGCGACGTCGTTGGTCCGCAGCCACACGTACCGCAGGGGCGCGTCGATGACGATCTCGTTCTCGGTGTGCATCGTCATCGGGTCCGCACCTCCGCCGCGGGATGGCCGGACTGACGTTCCGTCACTGAGGTCATGGGGGCACTACCTCCAACCGAGCGGGCCGAATAATCACACAATCGGTCCCCGCGGTGACGGAACGTGTCACGCCCTCGCGGCCCGCTCCACCCGTACGGGGGCACACTTGGTGAGGGCCCGTCAGCGGCCCATCCGGCGCCGGTCGACGGCGGACGGGGCACGAGGCGGTCCTGCGTCCGGTGCGGCCCGCTCTCACGCGCGGTGGTGGGGCGCCTCCGTGCCGTCCACGTGGGTGCCGGGCACCACGGGGGCGTGGGCCGGCGGGAGGTCCTCGGGGACGGGCTCACGACCGCCGTCGTCCGCGCCCGCCGAGGCGGCGTGGCGGGCGGGCCCGCCGGTCCTGACCTCGGAACGGTGCGGCCAGAGCGATGTCTTCCTGTGTTTTCCGGTCATAACGGGCGAATACCCGTACCGGGCGCCCGTCACCCGTCACCCGTCACGCGGCCGTGAGCGCGACCGCCGCCTCCGCCGTGTGCACCAGGAAGGTGAGGGTCTCCTGGAAGTACAGCCGCACGCTCGTGTCGTCGTGCGACAGGTAGCCGATGGACACGTCCTGGCCGATGCGCAGCTCGAAGTCGCCGCCGCGGGTGGAGAGCAGGAAGGCCCCGTCGATGGCGGGCGCCCACACGATCTCCCCGTCCAGGAGCCGGGCCAGGTGGGCGTGGATCGGGTAGCCGTAGTGGGAGGTCTCGTTGACGGCGGTGTACGCGTCGGCGCTCAGCGCGAGCGTGTACGGGCCGCCGACGCCCGCGAGGCGGAGCGCCGAGATGGCCTGGCTGACGGCGTTGGGGTAGTCGCGCACGTCCGCGGGGAGGCTCAGCGGCGGGTTCGAGGCGCTCGCGCGGATGCCGGTGATGCCGGCCGCCGCGTACCCCTCGAAGACCGCCCGGTCCTCGGTGAACGCGATGCGCCGGGCGGCGTCCTTCACGGGCTGCCAGTCCGCGTCCTGGGCACCGCGCTCGACGATGTCGACCTCGCTGCGGTCGACCGTGAAGGGCACGCGCAGCTCGACGACCGGCTGCGCGCGGCGCACCCGGGCGAGGACGTCCCCGTGGGGCGCCTCGACCGGGTCGAGGTGGCCGGTGTTCACCCCGGCGAACTCGGGGCCGGCGGCCTCGGGCACGTCGACGATGCGGCGGGCGGCGACATGGCGCTTGAAGGTGCGCCGCGCCTCCTCCTCCAGGTCGTCCCAGGCGGCTTCGGAGATCGGGGCGAGTTCCCGGTGCAGGTTGTTCATGATGTGACGGTCTTCCTCAGGTCGCCGATCCCCAGCGACTTCGCGGCCGGGGCGGCCGCGACGGCGGGGGGATCGGGAAGGTCGTCCAGGAAGTCGGCGGAGGGCACGAAGAACAGCGTGCCGGTCACGGCCCGGGAGAAGTCCAGGATCCGGTCGTGGCTCGCCTGCCCGTCGCCGAGGAACATGTTGCGCAGCATCCGCTCGGTGACCTCGGGGGTCCGCGCGTAGCCGATGAAGTACGTCCCGAACTCGGCGGTGCCCACCCGGCCGAAGGGCATGTTGTCGCGGAGGATCTGCCGTTCGGTGCCGTCCGGTTCGACGATCGTGGTCAAGGCGACGTGGGAGTCGGCGGGCTTGACGTCGTCGTCCATCTCGACGTTGCCCAGCTTGCTGCGGCCGATCACCCGCTCCTGCGCCTCCACGGGCAGGGCGTTCCAGGCGTCGAGGTCGTGGACGTACTTCTGCACGATCACGTAGCTGCCGCAACGGAAGTCCGGGTCCTCGTCGCCCACCAGGACCGCCTCGGTCGCCTCGGGGCCCACCGGGTTCTCCGTGCCGTCCACGAACCCCAGCAGGTCGCGGACGTCGAGGTACTTGAAGCCGTGCACCTCGTCACGGACCGTGACATGGCCGCGCAGCCGGTCCATGACCAGCTGGGCCAGGGTGAAGCACAGGTCCAGCCGGCCGGCCCGGATGTGGAAGAGCAGGTCGCCCGGGGTGGCGGGCGCCTGGTGGCGGGGCCCGGTCAGCTCGGTGAAGGGGTGCAGTCCGGCGGGGCGCGGCCCGCCGAAGAGGCGGCCCCACACGTTCGACCCCACCCCGGCGACACAGCTCAGCCGCCCGTCCGGGGTGCCGAAGCCGACCGAGCGCTGCAGCCCGGACAGGTCCTCCAGCAGATCACGGACGGCGGTCTCCCCGCCGGGGTCGACCGTCACGACCAGGAAGATCGCGGACGTGGTGAGAGGGCTGAGCACCGGCTGCGGCAGCGGTTCCGCCATCACCACGCTCCTTCGGTTCGGGGGCGCGCCCGGGTCGGGGCGGACACGGACAAGTCTGCTCCGGGGCCCGGCCCGGTGCATCCTGACCAGGAGCGGCGGCGAACCCCTGCGGAAGGCGGCTGGACATGAGCGGTGGCCCGGAAGCGGACCGGCAGCGCCTGCTGACCGTGCTGCTGCTCGTCCTCACCGTGCTCAGCGGGCTGGTCGACGCCGTGAGCATCCTCAGCCTGGGCCATGTCTTCGTGGCGAACATGACGGGCAACCTGGTCTTCGTCAGCCTCGGCCTGGCCGGGGCGCCCCAGTTCTCGGTCGTCACCTCGCTGGTGGCCCTCGGCGGCTTCGCCGTGGGCATCCTCTTCTGCCGGGCGGCACTGGCCCGGCCGGCCCGCCCGATCGCGCTGGTGAGCGCGGCCGCGGTCTGCGAGACCGCGCTGCTGGCCTCGGCCACGGCACTGCACGCGCTGGACGGGCCGCGGCGCGTGCTGGTGGTGGTCTGCGCGGTGGCGATGGGCATCCAGAACGCGATGGCCGGACGCGTCGGCGTCGCGGGCCTGACCACGACCGTGATGACCCGCACCCTGGTCGGGCTGCTCAGCGGCACCGGTGCCACGGCGCACGACCGGCGGATGGCCGTACGCCAGGCACTGAGCGTCGCCGCCCTGGTGGCCGGCGCCCTGGCCGGGGGCCTCCTGGTGCTCCTGGTGGCACCGCCCGCCGCCCTGGGCGCGGCCACCGGGTGCGCGCTGGCGGTGGCCGTGGCGGCGACCGTCGCCGCCCGCCGGTGACCCCTCCCGTACCGCCGGTCAGAAACGGACCGGGAGGGCCACCAGGCTGCGGGTGCGCATCGACGGGCGCCACCGCAGCTGCGCGGGGTCCGCGTCCAGGGCGAGCCCCGGGAAGCGGGCCAGCAGCTCGGTGAGCGCGATCCCGGTCTCCAGCCGGGCCAGCGGAGCACCGAGGCAGTAGTGGATGCCGTGCCCGAGGCCGAGGTGCGCGGTGTCGGCGCGGCCGAGGTCGAGCCGGTCGGGCTCGGGGAAGCGCGCGGGGTCGCGGTTGGCCGCGGCCAGGGACAGCAGCACCGTCTCGCCGGCCGGGACCGTCACGCCGCCGATGGTGACGTCCTCCAGCGGGAAGCGCCGGATGGCCAGCGGCGCCGGCCCGTCCCAGCGGGTCAGCTCCTCGACCGCCGCCGCGGCCCCGCCCGGCTCGGCCCGCAGGGCGGCCAGTTGCCCGGGGTGCGTCAGCAGCGCCAGGACGGCGTTGCCGATGAGCTGCACGGTGTTCTCGTACCCGGCGAACAGGACGAGGAAGGTCAGCGACATCAGCTCGTCCTCGCTGAGCCGGTCGCCGTCGTCGCGGGCCGCGATCATCGCGGAGAGCAGGTCGTCCTCGGGGTGGGCGCGCTTGCGCGCGATGAGCTGCCCGAAGTACGCGAGCATGGCGGCGACCGCCTCCTTCGCCGCCGAGGGCCGCGACGGGTCCGGGGCGACCAGGGCGTCCGTCCAGCCCCGGAAGTCGCGGCGGTCGCCGGGGGCGACGCCGAGCAGGTCGCAGATCACGCGGATCGGCAGTGGCGCGGCATAGGCGGCGATCAGGTCGGCGCGGCCGTCGGGGGCCACGGCGTCCAGGAGTTCGGCGGCCGTACGCCGGACCGGCTCGCGCAGGTCCGCGACGCGGCGCGGGGTGAAGGCCTGCGACACCAGGCGCCGGATGCGGGTGTGGTCCGGCGGGTCCATGTTCAGCAGGTTGGCGTCGAGGGCGGGCGGCAGCGCGAACCCCGAGTAGTTGCCGGGCAGGGCGTTGCGCTTGTCCAGGGACAGCAGCGGGTCGCCGAGCGCCTGGCGCACGTCCTCGTACCGGGTGACCACCCAGGCGGGACGCCCGTCGGTGCCGGTGACGCGGTGGACGGGACCGGCCTCGCGGAGCCTGCCGTACGCCCCGTAGGGGTCGGCGATCAGCTCGGCGGGGTCAACGGGAACCTGCCCGGGCGGTGTTGCGTCCGGAGCGGCGTTCGGCGGGGTCGAGGAGGCCATGCCCCCACCCTAAGAGCCGGATCGTGGCGCTCCGGCCCCGCGCCCTCGGGCGGCCGCCTCGGGGGCCCTAACCGAGCGCCGCCGAGAGGAGGGCGGCTGCGACGAGGTAGGCGGTCGCGGCCGCGAGGACGACGCCCGCCATGGCGAGCGCCTTCACCGCGGGGGCCAGCCCGGTGCGGGCGATCTTCAGGTTGATCATGGTGCCCAGTCCGCCGGCGAGTCCGCCGAGGAGCCCGCCGACGATGATCAGCACCAGCGGAAGGACCGAACCCACGACCTGCCACGGGGGAAGTCCCCGGAACCGGGCCCATCTGTCGGGCTTCCCGGCGGAATCGGGCAGGAGATCGGGCAGCTGGGCCATGCGGACTTCCTTGATCACATCGAAAGGGGGGAACGCAAGGGTGACACATGTGCCGGGCGGGCGAAGGAACGCCCGGTGAACGGGGCAGCGACAGCCGGTGCCCGCGGGCGGAACGGGCACGGAGCCGCCACGGGCCGGGGAGGACGTCCGCCGTCCCGCCGCGCGGCACGGTCGCGTTCGCGGGGCCCTCGCGGGCCGGCGGGTGTGCCGTGAGCCGGACCCGGCCCGACCGCCTCGCCAGGCTCCGCGTGGCCGTCGGCGCCGCCCGGTTCGTGCGCGCCGCGGCGGCGACACCCGGTGCGGCGCACGCCGGCCCAGTACCGCGCGACCGCACGGACACCGCAACCCCGCGCCACCGGCCCGCACACCCGACTCCCCTCCAGGGGACGGCTCCACGACGCCCCGGCCGGCAACCGCCTCCGCACCGCGGTGGAGTGATCACCTCCGTTCCCCGTGTCCCAGCCCACATGTCGCGTCCCGGTGGTGTCCACCCACGTGGCCCGGGGAGTTCATCCGGCATCCGCAGGCTCTCCTGACGCACGCCCCAGTCAGCGCGGACCGGCGCCCTCGCGGAGGGCAAGGAGCGGATCATGGGCCACGGCCACCAGCACGGGCACGACCACAGCCACGCGCACCACCACCACGGCGACGGCACGGAGTCCCTGCCGCCGGCGCTCGACCTCTCGGTCCCGGACGAGGAACTGACCCCGGGCCAGCTCTCCCGGCGCTCCATGCTGCGCCGCACCGGACTGCTCGGCGCCGGGCTGGCCGCGGGCAGCGTGCTCGCCGGTGCCGGCCAGGCCGCCGCCCACGGCTCCTCCCCGCAGGGGCACCAGGGGCACGGCGCGACGCGCCCCGGTGGCTACCTGTGGCTGGCCGGCGACCACCACATCCACACCCAGTTCAGCTCCGACGCCAAGTACCGCGTCATCGACCACGTCCGCCACGCCAACGCCAACGGCCTGGACTGGATGGTCATCACCGACCACGGCAGCGAGCAGCACGCCAAGATCGGCGTGGAGAAGGTCAACCCGCAGATCGTCGCGGCCCGCGGGGAGATCTCCGACACCCTGGTCTTCCAGGGCCTGGAGTGGAACATCCCCGCCGCCGAGCACGGCACGGTCTTCGTCCACCCCGGCCGCAACGAGGTCGCCGTGCTGAAGGAGTTCGAGAACTCCTTCGACGGCTCGGTCAAGGGCGCCACCGCGCCCACCCCCGCCAACGAGGCGCTGGCCGTCGCGGGTCTGGACTTCCTCGCCGACGCCGTCCGCGGTAAGAAGGTCCAGGACGCGCTGTTCCTGGCCAACCACCCGGCGCGCAAGGGCCTGGACTCCCCGCACGAGATCCGCGCCTGGCGCGACGCCCAGCCCACCATCGCGGTCGGCATGGAGGGCGCGCCCGGCCACCAGGCCGCCGGCCTGCCCGCACCGCAGGGCCCCGGTTCCGGCCGCGGCTTCTACGACAGCAGCCCGAGCGCCCAGTCCTGGCCCGGCTACCCGCTGGAGAGCTACCGCACCTGGGGCGGCTTCGACTGGATGACCGCCACCGTCGGCGGCCTGTGGGACAGCCTCCTCGCCGAGGGCAAGCCCTGGTGGATCACCGCCAACTCCGACGCGCACAACGTGTACGCCGACACCGCCGTCCGCGGCGGCGGCGACTTCGCCACCCAGGGCCACTACGACGACCCGGTCTACGGCGGCGGACTCAGCCTGACCGACGGCGACTTCTGGCCGGGCCAGTACAGCCGCACCCACGTCGGGGCCGCCGGCTTCTCGTACCGGGCGGTCATGGACGGCATCCGCGAGGGCCGCGTCTGGGTCGACCACGGCGGGCTGATCAGCGGGGTCGACGCACGGCTGCGCTCCGGCGGGCACGAGCAGACGCTCGGCGGCATGCTGCGGGTCCGCCGCGGCGACAAGGTCGACCTCGTCGTCGACATCGACCTGGCGAACGGCCCCAACTGGGCCCAGTTCGTACCGGAGCTGGCCCGGGTGGACGTCATCCGCGGCGCGGTCACCGGCCGGGTCTCCGACAAGGACACCTTCGCCACCCCGGACACCAGGGTCGTGAAGTCCTTCGAGGTGGGCCGGTCGACGGGGTCGGTGCGGCTCACGTACTCCCTGGGCCGCGTCGACAAGCGGTCTACGTCCGGCTGCGCGGCACGGACGGCAACCGCGGCGCCGTCGGCATCAACGGCGCCGCCGTGGACCCGGCCGGCCCGGCGATCGACGTCCTCGGCGACGCCGACCCCTGGAAGGACCTGTGGTTCTACACCAACCCGATCTGGGTGCTGCCCTCGTGACGACGGCCCCCACGGTCCTCGGCGTGGACGCCGGTTCCCCCGGCCTGCGGGAGGCCGACCACCTGGTCCACCACCTGGTGGACCGGCTCGGCCTCCCCGCGGGCACTCTCGCGTGCACGCACCTGGTCCGCGGCGGCGATCCGCACACGGCGGTCTCCCTGACGCTGCCGGACCCCGCCGCCGCGCAGACGGCGTGGCTCTCGCTCACGGAGACCAAGGGGACCGGCGCCCCGCTGGGCGTCTTCCTAGCCGGCCGCGGCTGCCACGGCCCGGCCCCGCTGGCCGAGGCGGCGGCCGGTGCCGCCGCCGAGGCCGCGGCGCTCAACGGCGGCCGGGCCGTGGTCTACCCGGGCGTCGGCGGCCTCACCGGTACGGTCACCGTGGCCGACCTGCTGGCCCGCACCGCGATCACGCGGCTCGTCGTGCTCGGCTCCCCCGCGGACGAGCGGCCCGCGCCGGACGCCGAGGTCCTCACCGGCGACCACGTCCGCCCCGAGTGGCGGGCCGGAGAACTGGTCCTGCCGCTGGTCCCCGCGGTGGGCGGGCGTCTGGCCCCGTTCGAGGTGGCGAACCCGACGCCCTGTTGCGCGGACCACTGACGGACCGCTGACGGACCACCGGCGACGCGGTCCGCCGGGGGCGTCAGCCGAACACCTCCGGGTGCTCCTCGACCAACTCGCGTATGCCGGAGGCCGGTCTGCCCAGGATCTCCCTGACGTCGTCGGTCGCGCGGTCGTACCGGTTCGCCGCGTGGAGGCGGGCCATGGTGGCGATGTGCTGCCGTACGTGCTCGGGGAGCCCCAGGGCGTCCAGTTCCCCGGCCCACTCCTCGTACGGCACGTCGACGTAGTCGACCTTCCGCCCCAGCACCTCGGTGAACTCGGCAGCGATCGCCGTCATGTCCCGGGACTCGGCCCCGGTCAGCTCGTGGATCCGGCCGACGTGCGAGGCCGGTTCGGCCAGCACCGCCGTGACCACCTCGGCGACGTCCCGGGCCGCGACGGGCGAGGTCCGCGCGTCGCCGAAGGGCAGGCGGATCGTTCCGTCCCGGGCGACCGAGCGGAAACCGAGGCCGAGGAAGAGCGGGTTCTCCATGAAGACCGTCGGCCGGATGTGGCAGACCGGCACCCCCGACCAGTCCATGACCTGCTCCGCCAGCCACTGCTGCCACTGCTGCTTCGACTCCGACGTGCTGGTGAGGTTCATCTGGGACACCGTCATCTGCGACATGTTGACCAGCACGTCGAGCCCGCCGTGCGCGCGGGCCACGGCCGCCGTCGTCGCGGCGGCCTGCAGGTACTGCGCCGACACGCCCATCCCGAAGTACATCCGGCCGCAGCCCTCGGCGGCCCGCGCGACGTCCGCGGTCCTGGTCAGGTCGCCGACGAACACCTCCGCCCCGGTGTCGCGCAGTTGAACCGCCCGCTCGTCCTCGCGGTGGACGAAGGCGCGGACGGGGAAGCCGCGTTCCCTCAGCAATTCGACGGTCCTGTGCCCGACCGCTCCCACGCTCCCGGCGGCGCCGGTCACGAGGATCATCGGGCTGTCCGGCATCGTCCCGGCCCTTCCGTCAGGACGGCGACATCACGCAGGACTCCGGTGCGCCGCCCGCCTCCAGGCAGGAGACGACCGGCTCCAGCGCCGCCGCCAACTGGTCCTGCGTCATGCCCGGGTGCGCCTCCAGCCACTGCGTGGCGAGGGCGGCGAAGGCCTGCACATGGGGATCGGCGGCGATGTCCGGATGGGCCTGCAGGAAGGACTGCAGCGCCTCCTGGACGTCCTCCGCGGTCCACCCCGAGTCGCCCGGCAGGCAGTGCGACACGGAACCGTCCTGTCCGCTCCCGGCGTGGCAGCCGTCGTCGGCGACCGCCGTACCGGTGCCGCCGAGGACCAGGGCCCCCGTCGCGAGCGCGGCGATCGTTCCTGCGGCGAGCTTCTTCGCGAGAGCCATGGACTCCACCTCGGATCGGGTGGTCGGATCGGTTGGTCGGATCGGTTGGTCGGATCGGTTGGATCGGTCGGTGCCGGTTCGGTGCCGGCGCTCCCGAGGCACCGGGCACACGACGGTGCCTGCGAGGGAGCGCGGATCACCGGCCCCCTGGGGAGGGGCGGGATGGCCGGGGCCCGTTGCACCCGGATCGCGGTGCCGGGCCGTCATCGACAGGTCCAGCACATCACAGTCACCCGGATGGCGCATCCGGAGGGAACCGGGGCCCCGGCCGTCCCCGTTCAGCCCGTGATGCCGTCCAGTTGTTCCGGTGCGGGCCGCAGCGCCCACAGGTCGCCGCCCGGGGGCGTCTCCAGGTCCGCGAGCGCGGCGCGCGCCCGCCGGTCGCCGTGGTCGGCGGCGGCGTGGACGAGGTCGGAGGCGGCGTAGGCGTGGAAGTCCAGCTCAGGGTGGGGCCATGGCCCGGCACCGGTGGCGGCCGGCAGCAGGAAGTCGACGGCCCTCCGCAATGACGCGCCGCCCGGGCCCGTGTGGTGCCACAGGTCGACGCCCACGTGGTCGCCCACGGCGGCGAGCCGGGTGAAGGCCACCAGGTTGAAGGTGGAGTAGTGCCAGCTGCGGGTGCGCGCCAGCTCCTGCGGCTGGCTGCCGTCGGCGCTGATCTGAGGGTCGATCAGCCCGGCCCGCGCGGCGGTGACGGTCTGCCGGGCGAGCGCGGTGCGGCCGGTGGCGGCGGCGAGCGCGGCGACCTGCATGTGGTGGAAGGTGCCGTGGTTGTTGGCGGCGGCGCCCTCCTGCCTGCCGAAGTCGCTGTCCACCAGCCAGTCCAGGAACCCGTTCTCCCAGGTCCGCATGCCGTCACGGTCCCGCGCCGACCAGCCGGGGGCGCCCAGATCGAGGACGGCGGTGGCGTCGAGGAGGCTGGTGAAGCCCTGGGAGAAGTCGATGATGCCGATGGCACGCCCGTCGTAACGGCACGGGATGGCCTGCGCGTTGCCCAGGTTCGGGTTCATCCGAGTCGCCGGGTCGACGAACCAGGTGCGCAGGATGCGGGCGGCGTGCTCGGCGTAGGCGCGCCTTCCGGTGTAGTACCAGGCGAGGGAGAGTTCGTAGGCCGACTCGAATACCTTGCCCCGCTCGTCGTGGTCGGTGAGCCCGTCGACCTCGGGGTTGCGCTCCCCGTCGCGCTGCACGTACGGGCAGCCCTGGGGGTTGTCCGGGGTCCTGGGCGAGCCGGGCCACCAGTAGGGGGCCTGGCTGAAGTAGTCGTGCGGGTCACCGCTGGGCGGGACGCGGTCCTTGTCCACGACCGTCCAGGGGCCCTGCCCCAGCCAGGCGTCGGCCTGGACGACGAGGTCCCGCAGGGCGCGGCGGGACCGCGGATCGCCGGCGCGCAGCCGGGCCTTCGCCCGTACCAGGTCCTTCCCGTCGAGGACGACCGTCCGCGGTGCCGTGGTGGGCCCGCCGGCCGGGACGTGGCGCCCGTCCGGCCGGGCCGCGGCCGGGGCGGCGGAGGCCAGCGGGACGAGGAGGGCCGCGAGGACGGCGACGACGCCTGCGCGGCGGCGCCGGGAGTGGCCCCAAGGGGTGTGCATGTCTCTTCTCCCTCTGTCTTCATATATGAACGACACACAACTCCACGAACGCGCCACCGGAACCTAGGTCGGCTTCGACGGGCCGTCAAGAGCGCCCCTCCAGCCACCGTCGACGATTATTTGTTCACGTACAGGAACTCACGCCATGTAGGTGTACATCACTGTCATAGGCATGCCACTCTGACGCTGGCCTCCTCGCGAACCCCCACTCCGAATGGCAGGCACCCATGGGCATCTCCCGGCGCCATCTGCTGACCACCGCCGCCGGCGCCGCCGCGGCGACCACCGCGCTCGCTCCCCCGGCACAGGCCGCACCCCCCGCACACACCGCGCACACCGCGTACGCCGACGACCCGGCCGCGACCACCCGCACGCTGCGGGAGGCGGCGGACTACGCGGTGGCGAAGCTGCGCGCGGTGGCACCCGGGGTGACCTCGTTCCCGGTCATCACGAAGTTCGAGAAGTGGACCTACTCCGCGGGCGGCGACTGGGTCGGCGGGTTCTGGCCCGGCACGCTGTGGATGGCGTGGCTGCACAGCGGCGACGCGCAGTTCCGCTCCCTGGCCCTCGCCGCCGCGGAACGGCTGGCGCCCCGGCGCACCGACACCGGCACGCACGACCTCGGTTTCCTCTTCTCCCCGTCCTGGGTGACCGCCTGGCGCCTGACCGGCGACCCCAAGTGGCGCGACGGCGCCCTGCAGGCGGCGTCCTCCCTGATCAAGCGGTACAACACGGCAGGCCGCTTCATCCGGGCCTGGGGCGCGCTCGGCAGCGCCGACAACGCGGGCCGGGTGATCATGGACACGATGATGAACCTCGACCTCCTGGCCTTCGCCGGCCGGCAGACCGGGGACCCGGCCTACCTCGACATCGCCGTCGCGCACGCGCGGACCACCCAGCGCCACTTCCTGCGGCCCGACGGCTCCACCCCGCACGTCTTCGACTTCGACCCGGCCACCGGCGCCCCCGTCGGGCCCAACACCGTGCAGGGCTACAGCCCCGCCTCCTGCTGGTCCCGCGGCCAGGCCTGGGGCGTCTACGGCTTCACCACGATGTTCCGCCGCACCGGCCATCCGGAGTTCCTCGCCACCGCCCGCAGGCTCGCGGAGTTCGCGCTCGGCGCGCTGACGCCCGATCACGTGCCCGTCTGGGACTACCTCGCCCCGCAGCAGCCGAACGACGTCAAGGACGCCTCGGCCGGCGCGGTCATGGCCTGCGGCCTGCTCGACCTCGCCGCGGCCACCGGCACGGCCCGCTACCGCGAGAGCGCCCTGCAGCTGCTCCTCGCCCTGTCCCGCACCTGCCTGACCACCCGCTCCACCCGCGCCCAGGCCGTCGTCGCCCGCTGCACCCGCAACCGCCCCGCCGAGGACGGCGTCGAGGTCTCCGTCCCCTACGCCGACTACTACCTCCTGGAGGGCATCCTCCGCGTGCTGCGCCCCGAGGACGCCGACCGGGCGATCGACCTGTCCACGGTGTGACGCTCCGTCCGACGACGCCGGATTCCCCGCGCGGCCTCCATACGGCGAACGCGGCCGCGCACCAGGGCGGTTGACGCCCCCACAGCTCCCGCCACCGCCCGGAGCACCCGCCACGCACAACCGGCCGGGGCCGCCGCGTAACCCGCGGCGGCCCCGGCCGTTGTGAACACTGGTGGGGCGGGTGGGACTCGAACCCACGACCGACGGATTATGAGTCCGCTGCTCTAACCGGCTGAGCTACCGCCCCGTACGGCGTGCCGTCACCATCCCGTGCACGCCGTCTGCCGCAGCATAGCTGCTCATACGATCTGTCGCCCTCGCGGGTCACAGACGCACCACCTGGTGGACTGCGCTCACCGGACGATCGGTTCCCGGGGACACGAAAAAGGACCCCCGCGGGGGTCCTTGACCGCTGCTCCCCCGACTGGACTCGAACCAGTAACCTGCCGGTTAACAGCCGGCTGCTCTGCCAATTGAGCTACAGGGGATAGAGGAGCGCGAGCTCCCCCGACTGGACTCGAACCAGTAACCTGCCGGTTAACAGCCGGCTGCTCTGCCAATTGAGCTACAGGGGATCGCTCCGCTTGCACCGAATGCACCCGTTTCCGGCATCCCGGACGGCGTGCGCTCGCTGCGACACATACATTAGCGCAAGGTGGGGGGTGCTCCGCCAACCGGTATCTCCGTGGTTGTCCGCAGGCCACGACGGGTAGGCGCGAAGCACAGCCCCGAGACGAGGAGAGGGTGGAGCCATGCGCTACCGGCTGACGTTCATCAGCGGGGTCGCCGTCGGGTACGTGCTCGGGGCGCGGGCCGGCCGCGACCGTTACGAGCAGCTGCGCAAGAGCGCCCGGCGCATCGCGCAGAACCCGGCGCTGCGGAACACCGTGGAGTCCGCGGGCCAGGCGGGCCGCGGGGCGGCCGTGAAGGCCGTGGACGCGGTGACCGCCAAGGTCGGGGACCGGCTGCCACCGGCGGTCGCGGAGCGGCTGCGCCGCGTGCGCGGCAACGGCTCGGCGGTCGAGGACGACTGGGGCACCAGCAACACCTGACGACGCCGGTCCGGCGCGGGCGGATGCGGGTGAAGGTGCCCGGTTTTCCGCCGTACGCGCCGGGTGCGGCATGATGCCCGCATGGGGATTGTGTCGGGGATCGACAGCTCGGGCAGCGGCACGACGGTCGTCGTGTGCGACACCGGCAGCGGAGCAGTGCTCCGGCAGACGCACGCCCCGCACCCCCTGCCGGGCGGCGAGGGCGCCGGGACGCCGACCGAGATCGACCCCGAGGCCTGGCTGCTGTCGCTGGGCGAGGCCGCCAAGGGCGGGATGCTCGAGGGCGTGGAGGCCATCGGGGTCTCCGGACAGCAACACGGGATGCTGGCGCTGGACGCCGGCGGGGCGCTCGTGCGGCCCGCACTGCTCTGGAACGACAAGCGGGCGCAGATCCAGGCCGCCGACCTGACCGAGGAGCTGGGCGGTCCCGGCGCCTGGGCCGAGGCGGTCGGGGCGGTGCCGCAGGCCGCGTACCCGGTGGCCAAGCTGCGCTGGCTGGCCCGGCACGAACCCGCCTCGGCGCAGCGCACCGCGCAGGTGCTGCTGCCGCACGACTGGCTGGTGTGGCAGCTCATGGGCCGCCCCCGGCGCCGCACGACGGACCGGGGCGACGCCTCGGGCACGGGCTACTGGTCGGCGGCGACCGGACAGTGGCGCACGGACATCGTGGAGCTGGCGCTCGGCCATCCGGTGCAGCTGCCCGACGTGCTGGCCCCCGCCGAGCCGGCCGGCCGGACCCCGGAGGGGCTGCTGATCTCGGCCGGTACCGGGGACAACATGGCGGCCGCCCTCGGGCTGGGCGTCGGCCCGGGGGACGCGGTGGTGTCGCTGGGTGCGGCGGGGACGGTCTTCGCGGTCCACCACCACGCGCTGAGCGACCCGACCGGCCTGATCACCTCCTTCGCCGACGCGACCGGCCGCCATCTGCCGGTCGTCCACACACGCAACGCGGTACGGGTGCTGCGCGGCACCGCCGATCTCCTCGGCACCGACCTGGCCGGGCTGTCGGAGCTGGCGATGCGCTCCACCCCGGGTGCATACGGCCTGGTGCTGCTGCCGTACCTGGAGGGCGAGCGCACACCTGACCTGCCGCACACCGCGGGGACGCTGCACGGGCTGCGGCGCGAGAGCATGAAGCCGGAGCACCTGGCGCGGGCGGCGTTCGAGGGGATGCTGTGCGGGCTGGCGGACGCGCTGGACGTGCTGCGGGCGCGCGGGGTGGAGGTACGCCGGATCTTCCTGCTGGGCCCGGCGGGTGACCTCCCCGCCGTACGGTCGATGGCCCCGGCGCTGCTGGGCGCGCAGGTCGTCGTGCCGCCGCCGGGCGAGTACGCGGCGCTGGGCGCGGCCCGGCAGGCGGCCTGGTCACTGGGGGTGGTGAACGGCACGGCCTCGCCGGAGCAGCCGCCGTACTGGCACCCCGCGGACTACGCCGTGGCCGAACCGGGCCCGGACGACGGGCCGATCGGGCACTCGGTGCGGCAGCAGTACGTCGCGGTGCGTGAGCAGACGCATCCGGGGGCGTTCCCGGGTTGATCCCGGTGTCGGCCATGAGCCGGTAAACCGTGTGCCTGCGGCAACCATCGGACTATAGGGTCATCCGTCGTGCTGATCCGTCTCCTCCGGTCCCATCTCCTGCCCTACAGGCGTGCCGTCTCCGTGCTCGTCGTACTGCAGCTCGTGGCGACCCTCGCCATGCTCTACCTGCCCACCCTCAACGCCGACATCATCGACGACGGCGTCGTCAAGGGGGACACGGGCTACATCCTCCGGGTCGGCGCCATCATGCTCGCCGTGACCCTCGTCCAGCTCGCCTGCTCGGTGGGCGCCGTCTACCACGGCGCCCGCACCTCGATGGCGGTCGGCCGGGACATCCGCGCCTCCGTCTTCGACCGGGTGCAGCGCTTCTCCTCCCGCGAGGTCGGGCAGTTCGGCGCCCCCTCGCTGATCACCCGGACGACCAACGACGTCCAGCAGGTGCAGATGCTGGTGCTGATGACCTTCACGCTGATGGTCTCGGCACCGATCATGTGCTTCGGCGGCATCATCATGGCGCTCGGCCAGGACGTGCCGCTGTCCTCGCTGCTGCTGGCGGTGGTGCCGGTGCTGGGCGTGCTGGTGCTGCTGCTGGTGCGGAAGCTGCGTCCGCTCTTCCGCACCATGCAGGAACGGCTCGACACGGTGAACCGGGTGCTGCGGGAGCAGATCACCGGCATCCGGGTCATCCGCGCCTTCGTCAAGGACGACTTCGAGCAGGCCCGCTTCCGCAAGGCCAACGACGACCTGACGGACGTCGCGCTGCGCGCCGGGCGGATGATGACGCTGATGTTCCCGGTCGCGATGGCCGTCGTGAACGTCACGAGCGTGGCCGTGCTGTGGTTCGGCGCCCACCGGATCGACAGCGGCGGCATGCAGATCGGCGCGCTCACCGCCTTCATCAGCTACCTGATGCAGATCCTCATGTCGATCATGATGGCCACCTTCATGGTGATGATGGTGCCGCGTGCCGAGGTCTGCGCCGAGCGCATCGAGGAGGTGCTGGGCACCGACCCCAGCGTCACCCCGCCCGCCGATCCGGTGCGGCTCGCGGTACGGCGCGGCGAGCTGGAGCTGCGCGCCGCGGACTTCGCGTACCCCGGCGCCGAGGCCGAGGTGCTGCGCGGCATCGACCTGGTCGCCCGGCCCGGGGAGACCACGGCGGTGATCGGCTCCACCGGCAGCGGCAAGACGACCCTGCTGGGTCTGGTGCCGCGGCTGTTCGACGCCACCGGCGGCCAGGTGCTGATCGACGGCACCGACGTGCGCGAACTGGACGCGGCGCACCTGGCCGAGACGGTCGCCCTGGTCCCGCAGAAGCCGTACCTGTTCACCGGGACGGTCGCCTCCAACCTGCGCTACGGCAACCCCGAGGCCACCGACGAGGAGCTCTGGCACGCCCTGGGGATCGCGCAGGCCCGGGACTTCGTGGAGCGGCTCGCGCAGGAGGGCGGCGGCTCCGGACTCGACGCCCCGATCGCCCAGGGCGGCACCAACGTCTCCGGCGGCCAGCGCCAGCGCCTCGCCATCGCGCGGGCCCTGGTGCGCAAGCCCAGCGTCTACCTCTTCGACGACTCCTTCTCCGCGCTGGACTACGCCACCGACGCCGCGCTGCGCCGGGCGCTGGCCCGGGAGACGGCGGACGCGACGGTCGTGATCGTGGCGCAGCGGGTCAGCACCATCCGCGACGCCGACCGGATCGTGGTCCTCGACGAGGGCCGTGTGGTCGGCACGGGCACCCACCACGAACTGATGGACGGCAATCCCACGTACCGGGAGATCGTGCTCTCCCAGCTCACCGAGCAGGAGGCGGCATGAGCGTCCCCGCGCCCCGGAGGGGGCCCGCACCCACGGCGGGGCCGATGCGGTTCATGGGCGGCCAGCCCACCGAGCGGTCCATGGACTTCAAGGGCTCCGGCAAGCGGCTGCTGGGGCTGATGCGCCCCGAGCGCACCCTGGTCGTCGCCATGCTG
Source organism: Streptomyces sp. PA03-6a (assembly GCF_033792765.1). Taxonomy (NCBI): domain Bacteria; kingdom Bacillati; phylum Actinomycetota; class Actinomycetes; order Kitasatosporales; family Streptomycetaceae; genus Streptomyces; species Streptomyces sp. PA03-6a. Next base: position 22,115 of record NZ_JARAVK010000114.1, read on the forward strand.
GCCTGCACGACGCTGGGCGTCGCCCTCAACGTCATCGGCCCGAGGATCCTGGGCAAGGCCACCGACCTGATCTTCGCCGGGGTCCTCGGCCGTTCGCTGCCCGCGGGCACCGACAAGGCCGGGGCGATCGAGCACCTGCGGCAGCAGGGCAGCGACACCCTCGCCGACCTGCTGCAGTCCGCGGACTTCACCCCGGGCGCCGGGATCGACTTCGACGCCGTGGGCCACGTGCTGCTGACCGCCCTCGCGATCTACGCGGCCGCCGCGGTCTTCGCGGTCGTCCAGGGCCGGCTGGCCACGACGGTCATCCAGCGCACCGTGTTCCGGCTGCGCCAGGACGTCGAGGCGAAGCTGACCCGGCTGCCGCTGTCGTACTTCGACCGGCAGCCGCGCGGCGAGGTGCTGAGCCGGGCCACCAACGACATCGACAACATCGGCCAGACGCTGCAGCAGACGATGGGGCAGATCATCTTCGCGCTGCTGTCGATCGTGGGCGTGCTGGTGATGATGTTCTCGATCTCCTGGCTGCTGGCGCTGGTGGCGCTGGTGACCGTGCCGCTGTCGGTGTTCGTCGCCACGGCGGTCGGCAAGCGGGCCCAGCCGCAGTTCGTGCAGCAGTGGCGGACCACCGGCAAGCTCAACGCCCACATCGAGGAGATGTACACCGGGCACACCCTGGTGAAGGTCTTCGGCCGCCAGGAGGAGTCCGCGGAGGCCTTCCGCGAGCAGAACGAGGCGCTCTACCAGTCGGGCTTCCGGGCGCAGTTCATCTCGGGCGTCATCCAGCCCGCGATGATGTTCATCGGGAACGTCAACTACATCCTGGTGGCCGTCGTGGGCGGGCTGCGGGTGGCCGGCGGCGCGCTGTCCATCGGCGACGTCCAGGCCTTCATCCAGTACAGCCGGCAGTTCAGCCAGCCGCTGACCCAGGTGGCGAGCATGTCCAACCTGGTGCAGTCCGGGGTCGCCTCCGCCGAGCGGGTCTTCGAGCTGCTCGACGCGCAGGAGCAGAGCCCCGAGCCGAAGACGCTCGGGCTGCGCAAGGAGCAGCACGGCGAGGTCCGCTTCGAGGACGTGGCGTTCCGCTACGAGCCGGAGAAGCCGCTCATCGAGGACCTGTCGCTGACCGTCGAACCGGGCCACACGGTCGCCATCGTCGGCCCGACCGGCGCGGGCAAGACCACGCTGGTCAACCTGCTCATGCGCTTCTACGAGGTCACCGGCGGACGGATCACCGTCGACGGCACCGACATCGCGTCCCTGCCGCGGGAGGAACTGCGCTCCGGCATCGGCATGGTGCTGCAGGACACGTGGCTGTTCGGCGGCACGATCGCGGAGAACATCGCGTACGGCACCGAGGGCGCGACCCGCGAGCAGGTCGAGGAGGCCGCGCGCGCCGCGCACGCGGACCGCTTCGTCCGCACCCTCCCGGACGGGTACGACACCGTCATCGACGACGAGGGCACGGGCGTCAGCGCCGGCGAGAAGCAGCTGATCACCATCGCGCGGGCGTTCCTGTCCGACCCGGTGATCCTCGTCCTCGACGAGGCCACCAGCTCGGTCGACACCCGTACCGAGGTGCTGATCCAGCGGGCCATGGCGCAGCTCAGCCACGGGCGGACCAGCTTCGTCATCGCGCACCGGCTGTCCACGATCCGCGACGCGGACGTCATCTTGGTGATGGAGAGCGGCGCCATCGTCGAACAGGGCACCCACGAGGAGCTGCTGGCCAAGGACGGTGCCTACGCCCGGCTGTACGCGGCGCAGTTCGCGCAGGCGGTGGCGGAGGTCGACTGACCGGCCGCGACGCCGCGACGCGAGCCCCCGCCGGCCGGGCCGGCGGGGGCTCGGGCGCGCTCGGGCGTGCTCGGGCGTGCTCGGGCGTGCTCAGTCCAGGTAGCCGCGCAACTGGTCGGCGAAGGCATGGTCGCGCAGCTTGTTGAGGGTCTTGGACTCGATCTGCCGGATGCGCTCGCGGGTGACGCCGAAGATCCGGCCGATCTCCTCCAGGGTGCGCGGGCGCCCGTCGGCCAGGCCGTACCGCAGCTGGACGACCTTGCGCTCGCGCTCGCCGAGGGTGGACAGCACCGCCTCCAGGTGTTCGCGCAGCAGCAGGAAGGCGGCGGACTCCACGGGCGAGGTGGCGTCGCCGTCCTCGATGAGGTCACCGAGGGCGACGTCCTCCTCCTCGCCGACCGGGGCGTGCAGGCTCACCGGCTCCTGCGCCAGGCGCAGCACCTCGCTCACCCGCTCCGGGGGGATCTCCAGGTGGGCGCCGACCTCTTCGGTGGAGGGCTCGTAGCCGCGTTCCTGCAGCAGGCGGCGCTGGACGCGCACGACGCGGTTGATCAGCTCCACCACGTGGACCGGGACCCGGATGGTGCGGGCCTGGTCGGCCAGGGCGCGGCTCATGGCCTGGCGGATCCACCAGGTCGCGTAAGTGGAGAACTTGTAGCCGCGGGCGTAGTCGAACTTCTCCACGGCGCGGATCAGCCCGAGGTTGCCCTCCTGGACCAGGTCGAGCATGGTCAGGCCGCGGCCCACGTACCGCTTGGCGACGGAGACGACCAGGCGCAGGTTGGCCTCGATCAGACGGCGCTTGGCCATCCGGCCGAGCACGACCAGCCGGTCGAGGTCGACGGCGAGCCGGGAGTCGGGGTCCGGAGTGCCGTTCAGCTTCTCCTCGGCGAAGAGGCCGGCCTCGACCCGGCGGGCGAGCTCGACCTCTTCCTCGGCGGTGAGCAGGGGTATCCGGCCGATCTCGCGCAGGTACTGGCGGAACAGGTCCGCGGACGGGCCGGAGACCTCGTCGCCGGACCGCCGTACGGGGCCCGGGTCGGCATCGGACTCGGGGTCGGACCCCGTCTCCGCCGCGGCCTCCGCACGCGCCTGCGCCTGCGCCTCGTCGGGTCCGCCGGCCGGTTCCTCGGGGTGCACGGCCGCGTGGTTCTGCTCCGGCACGCGCTCCAGCAGGTCGTCGGCCGGGGCCGTCAGGGGCGTCAGTGTCTGGATGTGCACGGGAGAGACCTCCACGGTGAGCGCAGCCACGGACTCGGAGACGCGCCGCGACGGAACGGTCGCGGCGTCCTCGCCACGGCCCGTCCGGGAGTTCGCCGTCAGCGGCACTCCGGTGGCGTCACCATCGACACCGCTCGGCAGTCCGCGCTCCGAGGACTCTTGCACCGCCCCCAGTGTGGCCTACGGCACACCATGCCCACGAGGGTCGTGCGCCGCTTTTTTGTGACGGAGGGCAACCCCCTCGTCACGCCCGCGTCCCCGTCCGTTCCCGGGCGGGACGGCCGTCCGCGCCCGGCTCAGAGGGCGGCGACGCCCTGTTCGCGCAGGCGCTGGCCGTACTGCTGGAGCGCCCACAGCTCGCCCTGGACGGCGGCGAGCTGGGCCTCGTCGGCGCGCGGGCCCTGGGCGCTCAGCCGGGTGTGGTCGGTGTTGAGCTGGGCGATGCGGCGGGCGACCGCCTGACGGCGTACGTCGACCAGGATCTTGCCGGCGTAGATGTCCGGCGCCTTGTGCTGGACCGGCTCGACGGCGAGTTCGGTCACCAGCGAGCGCACGGTGTCGTCCGGTGCCACGTCGCGGACCCGGACGAGGAACTCGGCGTCGGCGGCCTCGGCACCGCCCGCCTCGGCGATGGCGCGGCGCACGGCGGCGTACGGCGGTGCGGTGAACTCGTCCTCGCCGTAGGCGTCGAAGGCCGGGGAGACCAGTTCCGGGTGCTGGAGGGCGAGCTTGAGCAGTTCGCGCTCGACCCGGTGGGCGGGGCTGCGCATGTCCAGCCGCGGCCCGCGCGGACCGGCCGGAGCGGCGGGGCCCGGGGCCGCGTCGGGGCGCGCCGCGGCGCCCCGGCCCGGCTGGGCGGCGCCGCCGGACTGGCGGCGTTCGCGCTGCCAGCGGGCGAGCTGCGAGACACGGCGCACCACGAACTGCGAGTCGAGGATGCCGAGCATGCCGGCCAGTTGCACCGCGTACTCGTGCTGGATGGACGCGTTCTTGATGCCCGCGACGATGGGTGCGCCCGCCTCCAGCGCGGAGGCCCGGCCCTCGGCGGTGTCGAGGTTGTAGCGGGCGACGACCGACGTCAGGGCGAAGGCGAACAGCGGGGTGCGGGTGTCGACCAGCCGCTGTACGGCGGCGTCGCCCTCGGCGAGGCGCAGGTCGCAGGGGTCCATGCCGCCGGGGGTGATGGCGATGGAGGTCTCGGCGGCGAACTTCTGGTCGTCCTCGAAGGCGCGCAGGGCGGCCTTCTGGCCGGCCTCGTCGCCGTCGAAGGTGAAGACGACCTCGGCGCCCGAGTTGTCCATCAGCAGCCGGCGGAGGATCTTGATGTGATCGCCGCCGAAGGCGGTGCCGCAGGTCGCGATGGCGGTGGTGACGCCCGCGAGGTGGCACGCCATGACGTCGGTGTAGCCCTCGACGACGACGGCCCGGCTGGTGCGGGCGATCTCCTTCTTCGCCAGGTCGATGCCGTACAGGACCTGGGACTTCTTGTAGATCGGCGTCTCGGGGGTGTTGAGGTACTTCGGGCCCTGGTCGTCCTCGCGCAGCTTGCGCGCGCCGAAGCCGATCACCTCGCCGGTGATGTCGCGGATCGGCCAGATCAGCCGGCCCCGGAAGCGGTCGATGGCACCGCCGCGGCGGCTCTCGCTGGCCAGTCCCGAGACGATCAGCTCGCGGTCGGTGAAGCCCTTGCCGCGCAGGAAGCGGACGAGGTGGTCCCAGCCCGCCGGGGCGTAGCCGACGCCGAAGTGCTCGGCGGCGGCCTGGTCGAAGCCCCGCTCGGTGAGGAACTTCCGGCCGATCTCGGCCTCGGCGCCGCCCAGCTGCTCGACGTAGAACTGCGCGGCCGCCTTGTGCGCCTCGACCAGCCGGATCCGCTCGCCCTGCTGCCGGCCCGGGGTGTAGCCGCCCTCCTCGTACCGCAGCGTGATGCCCGCCACGGCGGCGAGCCGCTCGACCGCCTCCGAGAAGGACAGGTGGTCGACCTTCATCACGAAGTCGAGGGTGTCGCCGCCCTCCTGGCAGCCGAAACAGTGGTAGAGCCCCTTGCTCGGGCTCACGTGGAAGGAGGGCGACTTCTCGTCGTGGAAGGGGCACAGGCCCTTCAGGTTGCCGCCGCCCGCGTTCCTGAGCTGCAGGTACTCGGACACGACGGCGTCGATCGGGACCGCGTCCCGTACCGCCTTGACGTCCTCGTCCCTGATCCGCCCAGCCACGGAAGGATTCTACGGCGCGGCCCGGGGAAGGTCAGACCAGCTTGGCGACGAAGAGGAAGTGCGGCCCGGCCGGCTCCAGCACGAACTCCTCCCCCACCGCCATGAAGCCCTGCCCCTCCCAGAAGCCGCGCGCCGAGGTACGGCCGTTGCACCACACCAGCTCGGCCCCGCGCTGCCGGGCCTGCTCCAGCGCGGCGTGCAGCAGCGCCGCGCCGTAGCCGCGGCCGCGGACCTCCGGGGCGCTGGCCATGCCGCGGATGCGGTACGCGATCGCGCTGTCGCCGGGCAGCTGCTCCGGGAAGAGCGTGACGCACGCCACGACCTCGTCGCCGCCGTCGCCGTCGTAGGCCGCCATGTGGAAGGCGAGCGGATGACCGTCCTCCAGGAAGATCGCCGACGTCCGCGGGAGCCCGGGCCGCAGCACCCTCCAGCGCAGTTCGAAGATCTCCTCGACGGGTACGACGGCGGTCCTGGGCTCCATGACAGCCATGCTAGGTGACCGCCTCCGGGCTCACTCCAGGAGGGATGCCAGGGGCACCGCGGGGTCGGCCAGCGCGTCGGTGTCGACCCGGCGGCCGGAGCGGATGAGCTTCTGGACGGTGTCGGTCACGTCCCACACGTTGACGTTCATCCCGGCCAGCACCCTGCCGTCGCGCAGCCAGAAGGCGATGAACTGCCGCTTGCCCACGTCGCCCCGGGCCAGCACCTGGTCGTAGGTGCCGGGGGCGGCGTGCCCGGAGAACTCCATGCCCAGGTCGTACTGGTCGGTGAAGAAGTACGGGACCCGGTCGTACACCACGTCCGCGCCGAGCATCGCACGGGCCGCCACGGGCCCGCTGTTGAGGGCGTTCGCCCAGTGCTCGACCCGCAACCGGCCGCCCAGCAGGGGGTGTTCGGCGTTGGCGACGTCTCCGGCGGCGAAGACGTCCGGGTCGGAGGTGCGCAGCGAGGCGTCCACGGCGATGCCGCCGCCCGCGGCGCGGTCGGCCAGCGCGAGCCCGGCGGCCTCGGCGAGCGCGGTGCGCGGGGCGGCGCCGATCGCGGCGAGCACGTGGTGGGCGGGGTGCTCCTCGCCGTCGTCGGTGAGCACCGACATCACCATGCCGTCCTGGCCGGTGATCCCGGTGAGCCGCGCGCCGAAGTGGAACCGCACCCCGTGCTCGCGGTGCAGGTCGGCGAAGACCTCGCCGAGCTCCGGGCCGAGGACCGAGTGCAGCGGGCACGGCTGCGGCTCGACGACCGTGACCTCGACGCCGTAGCCGCGGGCGGCGGCCGCCACCTCCAGGCCGATCCAGCCCGCTCCGGCGATCACCAGGTGGCCGTTCTCGCGGCCGAGCGAGGTCAGCACGTTCTTCAGCCGCTCGGCGTGCGCGAGACGGCGCAGGTGGTGCACCCCGGCCAGGTCGGTGCCGGGGATGTCCAGCCGGCGCGGCTCGGCGCCGGTGGTCAGCAGCAGCCTGTCGTACGGGATGGAGGTGCCGTCGCCCAGGGTGATCTGCTTGCCGGTCCGGTCCAGGCCGGTGACCGGCTGGCCGAGGTGGAGTTCGACGTCGTGCTCGGCGTACCAGGCGGCGGGATGGACGAAGACCGAGTCGCGCTCCTCGTTGCCCAGCAGGAAGCCCTTGGAGAGCGCGGGTCGTTCGTAGGGGTGGTCGCGTTCGTCCCCGATCAGTATCACGCGGCCGGTGAAACCCTCGGAGCGCAGCGTCTCCGCCGCTTTCGCCCCGGCGAGCCCCGCCCCGACGATGACGAATGTGTGGTCTGCGTCCACCACTGTGCGCCTCCCTGGTGTCCTCGGGTGCCCGGCGGCCCTCCCTCTGGCAATTGCCAGTCATGTGAGCGTCCCGCACGGCAGGGCCGACGTGAAGAGTGCCGCGCCGACCGGGAACGGGGGCGGCGCGGCGCACGGGGGCGGCCGGGGGC
>NZ_JARAVK010000115.1:0-29264 GCF_033792765.1 Streptomyces sp. PA03-6a
ATCAAACTTGGCCCGTAACACAAGGACAGGCAGACGCACAGGCATGACCCACCGTCCCACCAACTCCAGCAGAACAAGCAGTAATTGAAATACAAGCCCTATGTGCGACTGTGTGATGCCGCTCCTTCCATGGCCAGGAAGTCGAGCATTTCCTTGGCGTAGATGTCCCGGTACTCGGAGAACGGCATCCTACGGCTGCCCCGGGCCAGCTCGAGGAGCTCCTCGACCAACTCGGGGGTGTGCACTGCGTACGCGGCGAGCAGAGAGCGTAGATCGTTGATGGAGATGCCGACCTCACCGGCCTCGATCCGGATCAGCTTGCTCGGCGACCACTCCATCCTCTCAGTGACCTGGCGCTGCGTCAGGCGGGCGGAGGATCGCGCTCTGCGTAGTTCGGTGCGCAGGCGAAGACGCTGAACTGCCGCGTTACCCCTGGCCGCTGTTGTCATGTCATCTCCCGTCTGCAATACAGCAGATTGCATCACGCGGAGCGGATGCCGCAATCAGGGGTACCGCAATGAGAGTTCACGCATGGCTCATGGAGGCACTGTTTGGCGTACCACATGTCCATTGCGAAACTTTTCCCACACCAGCATCAGAATTAACTGTTCGCCCTGACCTTTGACGCTGCCATGTATCCCCGCGGGGTTCCTCCGCCGGGCCTGGTGGCTGCCGTGGGGCGTGCGGTAGGAAGACCGAATGACACAGCCTCCCGTCTGCGGCCCCGAAGGGCCCCTGCGTGCCGCGGTCGTCGCCGGTGGGTCGGCGCCTGTGCGTGCCGTTCTCTTCGACTTCTCCGGGACGCTGTTCCAGATCGCGTCGTACGCGGACCGGATCCGCGCGGTGCTCGAACGGCCCGTGGGCGATACGGAGATGGACCGGCTGCTGGACGGGCTGGAGGCGGGGCTCACGGATTCCGAGGTGGTGCGTGCGCAACGGGGCCGGGACGTCTCCTCGAAGGCGCACCGTCACGCTTTCACGACGTGGTACGCCTCCGTTGCCGAACTCGCCGCGTACGCCGACGCGCTCTACGAGCAGCTGCGGGCGCCCGGCCACTGGGTGCCGTACGCCGACGCCGGGGACACGCTGGAGGCCTTGCGGGGCGCGGGCATCGCCATGGGCGTCGTCAGCGACGTGGGCTGGGATCTGCGGCCGACCTTCGCCCATCACGGGCTCGACCACCACTTCTCGGCGTGGGTGCACTCCTACGCGTACGACACCGAGAAGCCCGACGCCGTCCTGTTCGGGCACGCCTGCCGTCAACTGGGCGTCGATCCGGCCGAGACGCTCATGGTGGGCGACCACCCGGCCAAGGACGGCGGCGCGGCCGGCGCGGGACTGCGTTCGTACGTGCTGCCCGCAGGCGCTGCCCCCGGCGGGCACCGGGGGCTGGACGCGGTGCTCCGGCTGGCCGGGGTGCGGTCGTGAGCGGCCCGGGGCACCTCACACGTGGCAGGTGGGCCGGGCCTCCTTCCTGGCCGCCTCCGCCTTCAGGGCTCCTGGTTCGAGGAGGGGTGAGGGCGATGTCCGTGCGCCGCCCGCAGGGTGTTCAGGCCCGGCTCCACTCGATCTTCAGCTCGCGCCCCAGTGCCCGCCCGGCCTCGGCGGCGGGCCGGCGGGTGGCGGGGTCGAGCGGGTTCGTGCCGATCGCCGCCAGTGACGCCTCGTCCGGTTCGACCACCGCGACCTCGGCGCCCGCGGCCCGTAGGTCCGCCAGGGCCCGCTCCAGGGGCAGTTCGCTGGGGAACAGGTCGGTGGTCCCCATCGGCGCGATGGCCAGCACGCGCGACGCGCCCCCGGCGTAGTCGGCGTTCGTGGCGGACCGTACGCCGCCGTCGACGAAGCGGCGCCCCTCGATCGTCACGGGGGGCCAGATGCCCGGCACGGCGCAGCTCGCCGCGACGGCGTCCACGAGGCCCACGCCGCAGGAGCCGTCGAAGACGCGCGGCTGCCCCGTCTCCGCGTCCACGGCGACGATCCGCACCGTCCGTGAGGCGGGCCAGTCGTGTGAGGGGAGACGGGACTCGATCACCCGCCGCCGTTCCGCCTCCGGCACGGTCCCGGCGCCCAGGGCGTACCTGCCGACCGCGCGCCGCATGTCGGGGACGGAGGTCGCGCCCTGCAGCACGTCGGCGATGCCCGCGCCGAAGTTCGCCAGGTCCACGTCCGCCATGATCTCGGCCGACTGCAGCTCCGGCTCGGTCTGCCGGGCGTAGAGCTCCTGCAGCGACAGCCCGCTGCCCAGTTGCGCCGCGACCGTCGCCCCCGCCGACGTCCCGACCAGCACGTCGGCTCCCGTCACGTCCTGCCCCGCGTCCGCGAGCCCCGTCAGCAGTCCGGTGATCCAGGCGATCCCCGCGACGCCCCCGCCACCGAGCACCAGTGCGTCGGTCATCTTCCGCCCTCTCCCTCGGCGTTGCCCTCGTCGACCCTCGTCCCATCCTCTCCCATGGCGGCCGGATCATCCGGTTCCGCGAAGAGGACGAGTGTCGTCGGCCACCCAGCGTGACGCGCTGGTCACGTGGGCTCCCTGATCGTGGATCCCTTCGTGCGGATATAAGATGAATCGCCCGGGCGGTGCGCGGCGGAGACCTCCGTGGACCCCGGCCGCCGCGGCCCGAGGTGACGCCATGCGGAGCGATTCCCGCGTCCGCCACAGGAACGTCCGGAGTGGTGACCATGTCCGAGACACTGATTCCTCCCCGGCCGGTGATCGGCCCCACGATCGGCCCGGCGTTCGGCGCCACGACCGGCACCGCGGCGCAGCCCGCGCCGGCCCTGCGCCCGCACCGGGACCGGGTGGCGCCCACCCCGACGCCGGCCTGCGAGGAGAGCACCACCGCGGGCATCTCGTACACCGAGCCCCCGGAGGTCCCGAAGACCTGGGAGATCGTGGCCCTGGTGGCGATCTTCGCCGTCACGCTCCTGATCGCCGTCGGGATGTTCGGCAGGGTCCTGACGCTCTGACCGGTCGTCGGCGGCACACGGTCCAGGACGCCGGAGCGCCCCTTCTCAGCTCGGGGCCGGTGACCCGGCCGGATGCCCGACGGACGGGGCGGACCGGGCGGCGGTGCCGTGGCCCGCGCTCTGCGCGCCCACGAGATCGAGCCCGGCCTCCAGTTCGTCCAGGGCCCGCCGGGCGGCGGCGAGACGTTCCCGCAGGTGGTCGGGCGGCGGCCCGCCCTCGGTCGGCCGGGGCGGCGCCTCGCGCTCGCGCTCCAGTTGCCTGGCCTCCTCCAGTGAGCTGATGACCACGCCGATGAGCAGGTTGACCAGCACGAACGAGCCGAGCAGCACATAAGACGCGTAGTAGAGCAGGCTCCAGCGCGAGATCTCCAGGCCGCCCCGGACGGCGTCGCCGATGCCGTCGAGGGTGATCAGCAGGAAGAGCGACAGGGCGGCCCGCCCGACGGACCCGTAGTGCTCGGGGTCGTCGTCGGCGAAGAAGACCCAGCCGGTCATGGCGTAGACGTACAGCAGCATCGTGCCGACGAGCAGGAAACTGACCGTGCCCGGCAGGCTCTTGCCGACGGCCACGATGATGATGCGCAGCTGCGGCAGGAAGCGGGCGGCGCGCACGACCCGGGCCAGCCGCAGCAGACGCAGCACCGTGGCGTTCTCGCGCGCGAAGGGCAGGTAGGCCAGCGTCACCACGGCCAGGTCGAAGACGTTCCACGGGTCGCGGAGGAAGTCCCTGGGGCGGTCGGCGTGGGCGCAGGCCCGTAGGACGACCTCGGCGGTGAAGGCCGCCAGGAAGGCGTGCTCCACCAGTTTCAGGGGGCCGTGCCAGCGTGCGGCGATGCCGTCGTAGGTCTCGACGCCGAGGACGGCCGCATTGGCCAGGACGAGGGCGAAGACGGTGACGCCGAACCACTCGGAGTCGACGACGCGACGGCAGCGCGCGGCGAGCGCACGGCCCGGGGGAGTGGCGGTGTGTTCTGCCATGTGCGTGTACCCGGTCCTCCGCTGGCGCCTGCCTGTTGACCCGACTGAAGTGGATCTTATGGCCGGCGGGCGGGCCCACGGGTCCGCAGACGCACTCAACTTCCCTTCGGGAGGCGTCGGTTCAGTGAGCCCTGGCACCGACGGGGCGCGGTGCGGGGTGGTCGGGGCCGGCGAGCGCGTCGTCGCCGTAGAGGTCCCTGACCCAGGGGGTGTGGTAGACGGTGTCGAGGTAGCGTTCGCCGAGGTCGGGGGCGATGGCGACCGCCGTGAGGGCGTCGTGGCCGCGGTCGGCGAGCCAGTCGGTGGCGGCGCTGACGACGGTTCCGGTGGAGCCGCCGAAGAGGAAGCCGCGGCGGGCCAGGCGGTGGCAGGTGCGGATGGCGTCCGCCTCCGCGACGTGGACGACCTCGTCCACGTACGCGGTGTCGAGCAGCGGCGGGCGGACGCTCGTGCCGAGCCCGGGGATCATGCGCCGGCCGGGGGCGCCGCCGAAGGTGACCGAGCCCGCGGTGTCGACGGCCACGACGCGGACGCGGGGATGGTGGCGGCGGAAGTAGCGGGCGCAGCCCATCAGCGTGCCGGTCGTGCCCGCGCCGACGAACAGGACGTCCAGGGCGGGGAAGCGGGCGGCGATGGCCGGGGCGGTCGTGCGGTAGTGGGCCCGGCCGTTGTCGGGGTTGGTGTACTGGTTCAGCCACACGTAACGGTCGTCGGCGGCGCACAGCGCGCGGACGTGGTCGATGCGGGCCCGTAGCCAGCCCCCGACGGGAGCGGGTTCGGTGATCAGGTGCACCCGGGCGCCGAGGGCGGCGATCATCTGCCGGGTGGCCAGGTTGCAGCGGGTGTCGGTCACGCACACGAAGCGGTGGCCGCGGTTCGCGGCGATCATGGCCAGGGCCACGCCGAGGTTGCCCGACGAGGACTCGACCAGGACCGAGCCGGCCCCGAGGCGTCCGCTGCGCTCGGCGGCCCCGATCATGGCGGCGGCCGCCTTGAGTTTGATCGACCCCGCGAAGTTGAAGCCCTCGCACTTGAGGAACAGCCGCTGCGCGAGGACGGGTTCGAGGTCGACGTACAGATCGTCCTCGTTGAAGTCCTGGGGTGCGGATATGACCGGCACGGTGTCTCCTTCCGGGGGGTGCTTCCAGTGACACCCATCGGGAGCTGTCCGTCATGTCACCGGAATCCGTGACTTGACGCCGACCGGGAGCGCCGTTATGGGCGGGCGCCGAACGGGCGGGGCGGGCGGATTGTCGGGACGTACGCCGCCGCGTCAAGTACCGAATTGCCGGGGCAGGACAGGCCGTCGGCTCCGGTGCCTACTGGAGGGCGGCGCCCCCGGCACACCGACGACCCGACGCCACCGCACCGCACCGGAAGGACGACCCCGATGGACACGTACGCGCACACCGGCCGCAGGTTCTGGCACTCCATGGTGACCACCGGCGGGTTCACCTCGATACCGCGCTGGAACTGCCGGCCGTCCCCACCGGGCACCGCCGTGCACCGGCTGGGGCTCCCGGACGGGCTGGTGGCGGCCTTGCGACGGCAGGCGTACCGCCTCGGCGTGCCGCTGCGCTCGATGCTGCCGGCCGCGCACGCCAAGGTGCTGGCGGCCCTGTCGGGGGAGGCGGAGGTGGTCACCGGCTACGCCGTCGGGGACGGGAGGGTGCTCCCGTGCCGGCTGTCGGCGGCCGCCGCCACGTGGCGCGGGCTGGTGCTGGCCACGCACCGCGTGGAGGCGCAGGTGCTGGCCTTCCAGGACTACCCGGTCGGTGATCTGAGCCGGGAGCTCGGGATGACCGGCCCGCTGTTCGAGACCGTCTGCGACCCGGCGGGCGTGGGCGCCGGTCCGGCCGGCGGCGCGGACGGCGCGCCGGACGGGTCCACGGTGCTGCGGGTGGGCCTGGGCGCCCACGAGGGCCGTCCGGTACTGGAGCTGGGCTACCGCACCGACGTGCTGGACGAGCCGGCGGCAGCCCGGATCGCCGGCTACCACCTGACCGCCCTCACCCTGATGGCCGCCGACGTCGACGCCGAGCACGCCCGCCAGAGCCTGCTCACGGCGGAGGAGACCCGGCTGCAGCTCGACGGGATGGCGGGGCCCCGGCGCAGGCTGCCCGACCGGCGCTTCCACGAGCTCTTCGAGGAGCGCGCGGCACGCCGGCCCGAGGCGGTGGCGGCGGTCCACGCCGGCCGGCGGTGGACGTACGGGGAGCTCAACGCCCGCGCCAACCGCCTGGCCCACGCCCTGCTGGCCCGCGGGCTGCGGGCCGAGGACGTGGTCGCGGTGGTCACCGGGCGGAACCTGGACTGGCTGGCCGCGGTGCTGGCCGTGCTCAAGGCCGGGGGCGCGTACCTGCCCGTCGAGCCGCACCTGCCGCCCGGCCGGATCGCCGCCGTCCTCACCCGCGCCGCCTGCACGACCGTCATCACCGAGCACGGCAGCACCGACGCCCTGGAACGGGCCCTGGCCGGGCTGCCCGGCACCACGACCGTCTTCGTGGAGGAGGCCCGCGCGGAGGAGCACCCGCCGTCCGATCCCGGTGTCCCCGTGGCCGGCGACCAGCTGGCGTACGTGTACTTCACCTCCGGCTCGACCGGGGAGCCCAAGGGCGCGATGTGCGAGCACGCCGGATTCCTCAACCACCTCTACGCCAAGATCGACGACCTCGGCATCGGGGAGGGCCAGGTCGTCGCCCAGACCGCGCCGCAGAGCTTCGACATCTCCCTGTGGCAGCTGACCGCCCCGCTGCTGGCCGGCGGGCGGGTCCTCGTCGTCGGGCAGGACGTGGTCCTGGACGCCGACCGCTTCCTCGACACGGTCGCCGGGGAACCGGTCGAGGTGCTGCAGCTCGTCCCCTCCCACCTGGACGTCGTGCTGTCCGCGCTGGAGAGCCGGCCGCGGCGCCTGCCGGACCTGCGGTGCGTCTCGGTGACCGGGGAGGCGCTGAAGAAGGACCTCGTCGAGCGCTGGTTCGCCGCCGTGCCGGGGACCCGGCTGGTGAACGCGTACGGGCTGACCGAGACCAGCGACGACACCAACCACGCGGTCATGGACCGTCCCCCCGAGTCCGACTGGGTCCCCGTCGGCCGGCCGGTCAACAACGTCCGCGTGTACGTCGTCGACGAGCACCTTGCGCCCGTCCCGCTGGGTGCCCCCGGCCTGATCGCGTTCTCGGGGATCTGCGTCGGCCGGGGTTACGTGAACGACCCCGAGCGCACCCGCGAGGCCTATCTGCCCGACCCCCACCACCCCGGGGCATGGCTCTACCGCAGCGGTGACGTCGGCCGCTGGCATCCCGGGGGCCGGCTGGAGTTCCTCGGCCGGACAGACGGCCAGGTGAAGATCCGCGGCTTCCGCATCGAGATCGGCGAGATCGAGAACACCCTCACGCGCGCCGACGGCGTCCGTGACGCCGCCGTGGTCCTGACCGGTCACGGGACCCGGCTGGCCGCCTTCTGCACCGGGGACCGGCCGACACCTGCGGCCGCGCTCCACGAACACCTGGCGGCGGCGCTGCCCGCCTACATGATCCCGGCGGCCTTCCACTGGCTGGAGCGCCTGCCGCTGACCGGCAACGGGAAGACCGATCGCGAGGCCCTGGCCGCGCTCGCCGGCCGTGCGGACCCCGCCGGTGCACACCAGCCCCCGCACACGGCGGCCGAACGCCGCCTGGCCACAGCGTGGGCTCAGGCGCTCGGAATCGCGGAGTACCGCGTCGGCCGCGGTGACCACTTCTTCGACCGGGGCGGCACCTCACTGGCCGCGGTGCGCCTGGCGATCCTGCTGGACCGCGACGTCACCCCCGCGGACGTCAACGCCCACCCGGTGCTGGCCGACCTCGCAGGGACTCTGGAGGCCCGGCGGCGCGTGGGCGGGCCGCAGGACGGGGAGCTCAGGCAGCCGGGGGCCGGCACTGCCGGAGGTCCGCCGGCACCGGTCCGTCGACACCCGGCACCGGGGGCGGCGCCGGGCGCTGGCACGCGGGGCACAGCTGATGCCCCCGCGCCGTGATCCGGGTGCCCCACCCGAGGCAGACCGCGCAGCTGCGTGCCGCGGCCAGGTCGGGATGCGGGACGGCGGGAGCGGAGCGTGCTCCGTGGGACATCCGGGACTCCTTGGGGTGCACGGAGAGGCGGCATGATGTCGAGCCTTATGAGCTCTTTATCCAGGTATAAGCGGAATGCCCCATTTTGGACAAACGCCGTGCGTCACCGATCGTGCACCGTACGTGACGACTGTGCGGCGGTCCCGCCGCCCGCAACGGGAATGACATCGTCCGTCCGGCGGTTGCACACGACGCGGGTGACCGGTGGCGGGAGTACGCGACCTGGCGCCGTGGGGACCGCGCAGCGGTCCGGCCCCCACGAGGCCGCCGGGGAGCGGCGACCGGCACCCGCCTCATTCCCGCGCCGGTCCGGCCCCCATCCGGGCCGGCGCAGGCTGCTTCCCCGGGGATTGTCGGTGCCGGGTGGCACCGTGGACACCATGGACGAGGTGATACACCCCAGGGTCTACGGCGCCGACGTGGACGACCCGCATCCGGGCCCCAAGCCGGGGCACGTCTACCGGGAACTGGTCGGCGGCCCGCTGGACGGGCTGCTGCTCGACGTGACCGGCTGGACCGCGCCGCAGCACTCGGCGGGCGCGGAGCTGCGTACCGACATCGGCCGCTTCGGCCCGGGCGGCCGCGCCCGGTACGCCCCTCGCGACGGGGACACCGGCCACTGGGACTGGCACGGCGACAGTCGCTGACCGCCCCGGCGTCGCGGACGCCCCGTCACGGTCGCGTCCACCGGGCCGGGTTGCCGCGGGGGCCCCGGGTGGGTCAGTCCGGCTCGCCGGATCGCGCCCCCGGGTGTCTGATGAACACAGCGGTCCCGGGGCCCCGGAGTGGCCCCCGGTTCGGTCCCGGGCCGCTCTTCCCGCCGTGCCCGGCCCTGCCCTGCCCGGACGACCCTGCGCCCGCCGCGGAGTTCACGGGCGCGTGGCCGACGCAGCGGGTGGGCGAGCGCACCGGCGGCGAGCCCGGAAGGGCCGCCCGTTACGGCTTCCTGGCCATCCCGGCGGCGATGAGACGCTCCCAGACGGTGAGTTCACGCTCGGAGTCGCCGATGCGGGAGACACCGTCGCTCGCGTCCGGGCGCCACAGCGACGCGGGGACGATCCCCGGCTCCAGGACCTCCAGGCCGTCCAGCAGGTCCTCGATCTCCTTGTCGGTGCGCCAGCGCCCCCGGCCGAAGGTCTGCTGGAGGATGCGCTCCGACTCGGCGGTCTCCGGGTTGTTGCCGGACCGGAAGTGGCTGACGAAGAAGTAGCTGCCGGAGGGCACTTGGTCGCGCCAGTAGCCGACGATGCCCGCCGGGTCCTCGTCGTCGTTGACGTGGTGGAGGATGGCGCTCAGGATGACGGCGACGGGCTTGCCGAAGTCGATCACCTCGAGGGTGTCCGGGTGGTTCCGGATGACCTCGGGTTCGCGGATGTCGGCCTGGATGACGCGCGTGTCGTCGTTCTGCTCCAGCAGCGCCCGGCCGTGGGCGAGCACGATCGGGTCGCTGTCCACGTACACCACCGTGGAGCCGGGGGAGTGGCGCTGGGCGACCTGGTGGACGTTGTCCGCGGTCGGCAGACCGCTGCCCAGGTCGACGAACTGGCGTACACCGGTCGTGGTGGCGATCTCCCGGATCGCGCGGATCAGTGCAGCGCGGTTGGCGAAGGCGATCGCCACCGAGCCGGGCAGGTCCTTCTTGAACACGTCGCCGATCTCCCGGTCGACGGCGTAGTTGTCCTTGCCGCCGAGCAGGTAGTCGTAGACGCGTGCGATGCTTGGTCTGGTCTGGTCGACCCAGGAGACGTCGTCCGTCATGACACCCATCCTTCTCCGCGATGACGCCGGGCAACCGTCATCCTAGGGAAGATCGTGGGCAGTTCACCCCCGGCGGTGGTGCTCAGCCCATGCGGTCGACGAGGCGGGTCAGGATCCGGCCGGTGTTGCGGGGCGGCTGCGACTCGGCGGCGAGCCGGTCCATGACGGTCAGGTAGTGCTCCACGTCGTCCTGCTTGTCCAGGTAGAGCGCGCTCGTCAGCTGCTCCAGGTAGACGATGTCGGGCAGGTCCGGCTCCGAGAAGCGCAGGATGGTGACGGGGCCGCCGGCGGCGGCCAGACCGCCGATGTCGAACGGGGCGATCTGCAGCGTCACGTTGGGGAGCGCGGCGACCTTCATCAGGTGCTCCAGCTGACCACGCATCACCTCGACGCCGCCGAGCGGCCGGTGGAGGCAGGCCTCGTCGAGCACGACCCACAGCTGCGGCGCGTCCGCCTTGGCGAGCAGGTCCTGACGGGTCATCCGCAGGTCGACACGGCGGCTGATCTCCCGCTCGGTCGCGCGGGGGTGGCCGAGCCTGGTGACGGCCCGGGCGTACGCCTCGGTCTGCAGCAGGCCGGGGACGAACTGCACCTCGTAGGTGCGGATGGTGTGGGCGGCCTCCTCAAGGCCGATGTGCGTCTCGAACCAGCTCGGCAGGACGTCGGCGTACTGGTGCCACCAGCCGGGGGTGTTGGCCCGCAGTGCGAGCCCCAGCAGGTCGGCGCGCTCCTGCGCGTCGGTCACGCCGTACAGGGTGAGGAGGTCGGCGACGTCGCGCTCCTTGAACCCCACCCGGCCCAGCTCGAGGCGGCTGATCTTCGCGTGCGACGCGCGGATCGCCTCGCCGGCCGCCTCGCGGCTGATCTGCCGGGATTCGCGCAGCCGGCGCAGCTGCGTGCCCAGGACGATGCGGAGCACCGTCGGCCCGCCGCGCTGCGCGGCGAGCGGCGAACCGGTGGCGGGCTCGTGGCCCGGCCGGGCGGCAGTCATGTCGGATCCCCCTGGACGACTGGTTGCGGATTCAGTGTTCCATCGCCGGGCCCGTCAGTACAGGCACATCCGCATCGCGACGACGTGCCCGGTGCCCACCGCGCCGGTGTCCGGCGCACCCGCCGGGAGTAAAGGGGCGGCCGGGACGGTTGTCGTCGGCATGCACGGTGAGTACAAGGTGCCCGGTGGGAAGCTCGTGGTCGTGGACCTCGACGACCACGACGGGATGCTCCGCAATGTTCGCGTCGCAGGCGACTTCTTCCTCGAGCCGGACGAGGCGATCGCCGCCATCGACCGGGCGCTCGAGGGCGCGCCCGCCGACACCGACGCCGCCGGCCTCGCGGCCCGGATCGAGGCGGCCCTGCCCGAGGGGACGGTGATGTACGGCCTGACCGCGGAGGGGGTCGCCGTCGCGGTACGGCGGGCCCTCGCCCAGGCCACGGACTGGACGGACTACGACTGGCAGCTGATCCACGAGGGACCGCAGTCCCCGGCCCTGCACATGGCCCTCGACGAGGTCGTCACCGCGCAGGTCGCGGCCGGCCGCCGGCCCCCGACCCTGCGCGTGTGGGAGTGGGGCGGTCCCGCGGTCGTCATCGGCAGCTTCCAGTCCCTCGCCAACGAGGTCGACGCGGAGAACGCCGAGCGCCACGGCCTGACCGTCGTGCGGCGGATCTCGGGCGGCGGCGCGATGTTCGTGGAGCCCGGGAACACCATCACGTACTCCCTGTCGGTGCCCGCCTCCCTGGTGTCGGGGCTCTCCTTCGCCGACTCCTACGCCTACCTCGACGACTGGGTGCTCGACGCCCTCGGGGACATGGGCATCAAGGCCTGGTACCAGCCGCTGAACGACATCGCCACCGAGGCCGGCAAGATCGCCGGCGCCGCGCAGAAGCGCGTGGTCGCCCCCGACGGGGGCGCGGGTGCGGTCCTCCACCACGTGACGATGTCCTACGACATCGACGCCGACAAGATGCTCCAGGTGCTGCGCATCGGACGCGAGAAGATGTCCGACAAGGGCACCCGCAGCGCCCAGAAGCGCGTCGACCCGCTGCGCCGCCAGACCGGGCTGCCGCGCGAGGCCGTCATCGACCGGATGATCGACTCCTTCCGCGCCCGCTACGGCCTCACGGACGGGAGCATCAGCGCCGAGGAGCTGGCGCGCGCGGAGGAACTCGTCGCCGCGAAGTTCGGCACCGCGGAGTGGACCGCTCGCGTGCCGTGACGCACGCACCCGGCCCGCGCCCCGTGTGTTTGACTCGTCAAGCATATGTCTATGCTTGACGAGTCAAAGATGTGGGGTGCGGGCCTGCCGGCGCGGACCCCGGAACCCCCCGGGCGTCCGTCCGCGCACCAGAAAGACGAACCACCATGCAATTCGGCATCTTCGGAGTCGGCGACGTCACCCGCGACCCGGTCACCGGACGCACGCCGAGCGAGGCGGAGCGCATCGACGCCATCGTGCGCATCGCCCGGCGCGCGGACGAGCTGGGACTGGACGTCTTCGCCATCGGCGAGCACCACAACCCGCCGTTCATCCCCTCCTCGCCCACCACGATCCTGGGGCACATCGCGGCGCTCACCGAGCGGATCACGCTGAGTACCTCCGTCACACTGATCACGACGAACGACCCGGTGCGCATCGCGGAGGAGTACGCGATGCTGCAGCACGTCGCCAAGGGCCGGGTCGACCTCGTCCTCGGACGCGGCAACACGGCGCCGGTCTACCCCTGGTTCGGGCAGGACATCCACCGGGGTGTCGAACTCGCCCTGGAGAACTACAACCTGCTGCACCGACTGTGGCGGGAGGACGTGGTCGACTGGGAGGGCAACTTCCGCTCCGCCCTGCAGGGCTTCACCTCCACCCCACGCCCCCTGGACGACGTGCCGCCCTTCGTGTGGCACGGCTCCATCCGCACGCCCGAGATCGCCGAACAGGCCGCCTACTACGGCAACGGCTTCTTCGCCAACAACGTCCTGGCGCCGTACGGGCACTTCGAACGGCTCGTCGCCTTCTACCGCCAGCGGTTCGCGCACCACGGGCACGGCGCCCCGGAGCAGGCGGTCGTCGGCCTCGGCGGCCAGGCCCACATCGCCCGGCGTTCGCAGGACGCGGTCGCGGCGTTCCGCCCGTACTTCGAGGGCCACCCGCTGTTCCGCGGGCACTCGCTGGACGAGTACCGCAAGCTCACACCGCTGTCGGTGGGCAGTCCGCAGGAGGTCATCGACAAGACGATGGACTTCCGGGAGCGCTTCGGCGACTACCAGCGCCAGTTGTGGAACGTGGACGGCATGGGGCAGCCCGTCGAGGTCGTCCTGGAGCAGATGGAGCTGCTGGCCACCGAGGTGGTGCCGGTGCTCCGCAAGGAGATGGCCTCGCTGCGCGCCCCGGGCGTGGCGGACGCGCCCACGCACGCGAGCCTGGTGCGGGCGAAGTACGGGGACGCCGAGCCGCGGCAGCCGCGGCCGAACCCCAACCGCGGGGACAACGTCACCGGCGCCTCCCCGTACCAGGACAATGATCCGTCGGTCGCCGCGCACCGGCCCCTGGCGGGCTGAGCCATGAGCACCGGCACCCCGGCCGCCGACGCGTCCGCCGCCCGCCCGCTCAGCCTCGTCGTCGTCGACGCGGGGGTCAGTGATCCCTCGTCGTCGCGGCTGCTGGCCGGCCGCACCGCCCACCGGGCCGTCGCCGCGCTGCGCGAGCAGGGGCGTACGGCCACGACCCGGTCGATCGGACTCGGTCCGCTCGCCGTCGACATCGCCCGGGCGATCGTCTCCGGGCACCCCGGTGAGGACCTGCAGGCGGCGATCGGCGAACTGGCCTCCGCGGACGGCGTGATCACCTCCACCCCGGTCTACACCGCGGGGGTGAGCGGCCTGTTCAAGTCGTTCTTCGACGTCCTGGACGGCGACCTGTTCGTCGCCAAGCCCGTCCTGCTCGCCGCGACGGCCGGCAGCGCGCGTCATGCGCTGGTGGTCGAGGACCAGGTCCGCCCCATGTTCGCCTACCTGCGCGCCCTCTCCGTCCCGACGTCGGTCTTCGCCGCCCCCGAGGACTGGGGCGCGTCGGCGCTGGGGGACCGCATCGGCCGGGCGGCCGTCGAGCTCGCGGCGCTGATGGCCAGCGGGGTCGCCGACACGATCGCGGACCGCGCCTGGTCCGGCTACCAGCACCGCTTCGGCGGCAACGCCACGCGTGCCGAACGCACCGCCGCCGACGTCGACTTCGACACCCCGCTCATGCGCCTGGCCGCCGGGGGAGCCCCGTTGCGGAAGGAAGGCCCCGCCGGCTGACCGCCGAGGCGATCCCGCCGCGCCGGGGCCGGAGCCGGAGCCGGGAGCTGAGGTGTCCGGCGGCGTACCAGCCGGCGTGGGCCAGGGCGGCGCCCGCGAGGGCGTCCAGGACGTAGTGGTTGGCGGTCAGGACGACGGTGGCGTCCATCGACACGGTGAGCGCGACGGCGAGGACGCGGAGCCAGACCTTCCGGGTGGCGGCGAGGACCGCCAGCGTCATGAGCAGGTTCCAGCCGACGTGCAGGCTCGGCATCGCCGCGTACTGGTCGGTGAAGGCGGGCGGCTGCAGCACGCGGTAGGCATGGGACTGCTGGGTGACGGTGTCCGTCATGCCCGGCGCCGCCAGTCGCGGCGGGGCCACGGGGAACGCGGCGAAGACGACGAGCCCGGCCGCGCCCGAGAACAGCATCGCGCCGGCCGCCCGGGTGTACACCTCCGGGTGCCGGGAGAGCAGCCACAGCAGGGTGAGCGCGATGACCGGCCAGTGGCCGAAGATGTAGATCCAGTTGAGGACCCGCGTGAGGGTGCGGTCGTCGACGACCAGGTCCTGCAGCGGGGACTCCCAGCCCAGGTGCAGGAACCGTTCGGTGGCCTGGACCCGGGCGGCGTTGTGCAGGGCCGTGCCCTGCGAACCGTCGGTCAGGCCCCGGACGCCGAAGTAGCCGATGACGGCGGCCACGACGACCGCGCTCCGCGGGACCAGCCGGGACGCGGTGGCGGCCGGGGGCCCGTCATGGGCCGCCCGGCAGGAGACGGCGTCGTACGCCAGGTGGCGGGCGCGGTGCGCGTAGGGCGCGATGACGCTCATCGCGGGGTCCGCAAGCCCTGCCGGTCACTCTGGGTTCCCGGGTGCGACTCCGCGCGGACTCCGGCACCCGCGAGCGGGGCCCGCCACAGCGGGACGACGATCCGGCTGCCGTCGGTGTTTCTGCCACTGCCGTCCGACGAGGGGAGTGGGCCGTTCATTTCTGCCTCCGGTTCAGTTGTGCTCGAACGCATCGCAACAACTGGGAGTTTCGTTTCCCGTATTCCGGAGGGTCGTGGTGGGGAAGATCACAGGAAGTCGTCGCGATGCGCCGGCCATGGCGCGGCATGGGGGATCACGGGAGGCCGGGCGTTTCTTCCCTGAGGGCAAAGTGAACTGACCATGCGTCCGATGAGAGGTGTCATCGCTGCTCACGCGCAAGGTGCCCGACGTGGAGTTGACAGGGAACGGCGACCGGTATCTACTTGACGCTGCAAGCATCTGGGATGGGTGCGGCTTCCGTGCGCCCTCCGGGGATTTCCGGCGAGGAATGCGGGGCATACCTGCGACAGGCCTTTCCGCGGCGATGAATCGGTGCCCGTGGACGCGGAATTTGGCACCGTCCCCGTTTCCGGCGGGTCGCTCGTGAGTGGCGCCCGGCGATGGCGGCGCCGTGCCGATTTGCCGATCCCCTGCGGCACTTCTACGGTCATGGGACAGGGTCCATCACCTTGCGTGAGGGGACGGCCGTGGTCACCGTCAGTGATGCCTTCTACCGAATCCTGCGCCATCACGGGGTGAAGGGGGTCTTCGGCAATCCCGGGTCCAACGAGCTCTCGTTCCTCACCGGGCTGCCCGAGGACATCCCCTACTACCTGGCCCTCCAGGAGGGCGCCGCGATCGCGATGGCCGACGGCTTCGCCCAGGCGTCGGACACGACCGGCTTCCTCAACCTGCACGCCGCCTCGGGCACCGGCAACGCGATGGGCTGCATGACCAACACGGCGAGCTGCCACACCCCGATGGTCGTCATGGCCGGCCAGCAGTCCCGGCGCTACGTCCCCGTGGGCGCGATGCTCACCAACGTCGACCCGACCAAACTCTGCGACCCGCTGGTCAAGTGGTCCGGCGAACCGCCGCGGCCGCAGGACGGCCCGGCACTGGTCTCCAAGGGCCTGATGCTCGCCGGCTCCGCGCCGCGCGGCGTGGTCTACCTGTCCGTACCGCTGGACGACTGGAACGAGCCCGCCGAGGAAGGCGACCTGGCCCGCCTCATGGACCGCGGGGTCGAGGGCAGCCCCGTGGTGGCGCCGCGCGTGCTGGACGCGCTGGCCGGCGTGCTGGACCGCGCCGCGTCGCCGGTGCTCGTCCTCGGCCCGGGAGCCGACACCGAGACCGGCTTCCCCGCGGCGGTCGCGCTGGCCGAACGGGCCCGGCTCCCCGTCTGGGTGGCCCCCAGCCCGCCGCGGGCGCCGTTCCCCACGCGACACCGCTGCTACCAGGGCCAGTTGCCGTCCGCCGTCGGCGCGGTCGCGGAGGTGCTCTCCGGTCACGACGTCGTCCTGTGCTTCGGGGCGCCCGTCTTCCGGTACCACGCGCCCAGCGGCAGCGACTTCCTGCCGCCGGGCGTCAGCGTGTACGGCGTCACCGACGACCCGGACGAAGCGGCCCGCGCCCCCTTCGGCCGCCTCGCCGTGGGCGACCCGTCCGACGCCCTGGTGCGTCTGGCCGAGGCGGCCGCCCCGGGCGACCGGCCCTGGCCCCCCGGGCGCACCGTCGCGGCGGCGGACACCTCCGGGCCCGCGTTCACCGCCGAGGCGATCCTCGACGCGATCGAGCGCGGCAAGAGCGACGACACCGTGTTCGCCCTCGAGTGGACGTCCGCGGACATGGCGCGCGACCGGCTCACCATCACCCGGCCCAAGTCGCTGTTCTACCCTGCCTCCGGCGGCCTGGGCTGGGGCCTGCCCGCCGCCATCGGGCTGCGGCTCGGCCGTCCCGAGCGGCCCGTCGTCGCCCTGATCGGCGACGGGGCCATGCAGTACACCCCCTCCGCCCTGTGGACCGCCGCCCGCTACCGGGTGCCGGTCACCTTCGTGGTCTGCAACAACCGCAGGTACCGGGCGCTGGAGGAGTTCTCCCGGCTCCTCCACGTCCCGGAGGGCGACTACCTGGACATCTCGGGCATCGGCGTCCTGGACCTCGCCCGCGGCTACGGCCTGGAGGCGCACCGCGCGGAGGACCTCCAGGACCTGACGGACTTCGTGCACCAGGGGCCGACCGCCCAGGTCCCCCGGCTCGTCGAGGTCCACCAGCGCTGAAGGGGCCGCCGGCGTCCCGTCAGGAGCGGGCGACGATCGCCTCCTTCGCGGGCGTGTGCCCGGCCGCGCTCCGACGGGGCACCAGCCATGCGGCGAGGACCGCCCCCAGTCCGGCGAGAGCGAGCACGCCGAAGCCGTACGTGTACCCGGACTCGGCGGGCAGTCCGCCCTCGCCGACGCGGGCGCCGACGATCCCGCCCATGAGCGCGGCGCCCAGGGCGCCGCCGATGGTGCGGAGGTTGGCGTTGACACCGCCCGCCACTCCCGTCTGCTCGGGGCGGACGGCGGCCACGACGACGTTCGACATCGTGGCGACGGCTCCCCCGAAGGCGGCGCCGAGCAGCACCATCGCGACCACCACCTGCCACGCGCGGTCGTGCCGGAAGGCGAGCCCGGCCAGCGCGACCACGTCGAGCACGGCCGCTGCGGTGAGCACCGTGCGCGCGCCGAGCCGGCGCGTCAGTCGCACCGACACCGGACCGGAGACGGACATCGCCACCGTCATCGGCAGCAGGAGCAGCCCGGCCCGGGTGACGCCCGCCCCGAAGCCGTAGCCGCTCTCCGGGGGGTTCTGCAGGAAGGCGGGCATGAAGCCGAGCACGGCGAAGACGCCCGTGCCGAGCAGCAGCGAGACCAGATTGGTGGTCCACACCGCGGGGACGCGCAGCATGCGCAGGTCGACCAGCGGGCTCGCGGAGCGGCTCTCCGTCACGACCCAGGCCGCGGCGAGCGCGACGGCCGCGACCAGGGGGCCGGTCACCCTGCCCGACGACCACCCCCACGCCGAGGCCTGGGTCAGCGGTACGAGCAGTGCGAGCAGCCAGCCGGCCATGAGCAGGGCGGACACCCAGCTGACGGACCCGTCGTTCCGGGACGGCGAGGGCGGCACCACCAGCCGTGCCGCCACCGCGGCGACGGCGGTGAGGGCCATCGGGACCCAGAACAACGCCCGGATGCCCAGGGCGTCGTCGAGCGGTCCGGCCAGGACGACGCCGATGCCGCCGCCCACCGCGGTCAGCGCCGACGCGAGACCGATCGCGCCGGGGATCCGCTCCCGTGGCAACTCGTCGCGGATGATCCCGAAGGCGAGCGGCAGGACGCTGCCGCCGATGCCCTGCACGGCCCGTCCGGCGATCATCACGGTGATGTCCGTGGCGACCGCCGAGAGCAGCGAGCCCGCGGCGAGCGCGGCGAGTGCCACGACGAGCATCCGGTCCTTGCCGTACCGGTCGCCGAGGCGTCCGACGACGGGTGTGAAGACGGACGCCGACATGAGGAAGGCGGTGACGACCCAGGTGATGAGCGTCTGTGTGGTGCGCAGTTCCTCCTGCAACCGGGGAAGCACCGGGTTGATCAGCGACTGGAGCAGGGCGAAAGTGAAGACGCCCAGCAGGACGACGGCCAGGACGGCGCGCGGGCGCGCGGGACGCGGGGGAGCAAGGGGTGGCATGGGGCCTTCTCTGCGAACGGGTGCGGGTTCCGCCGGTCCCGGCGCCCGGGAGGTCGGGGCGGCACTCGGGCCCCGGAGAAAGATGCCAAGCAGATCTTATGTAGGTAAGATGATCTGTCAAGCAGACTATATGCGGCACCGAGGTGAATTAGGGTGTCCTCGTGACTTCACAGCGCAGCCTCGGTGCGGAGGTACCGGAGAGCGGACCGTCCGGACTGGACGGCGACTTCGGCTTCGCCATCGGCGCGGTCTTCCGCGCCTACGCGAAGGCGGTCGACGCCGCTGTCGGTGACATCCCCGGGGGCCCCCGCGGCTACTTCGTGCTCGCGGCCGCCGTCTCGGGCGAGGCGGGCAGCCAGAAGTCCCTCGCCGAACGCCTCGGGGTCGACCGGACGGTCATGACCTACCTCCTGGACGACCTGGAGGAGGCCGGTCTGGTGGAGCGCAGGCCCGACCCCGCCGACCGCAGGAGCCGGCACGTGTTCGCCACCGAGCGCGGCGCCGAACGCTGGGAGGAGTTGCGTGCCCGGGTCGGCCTGGTCGAGCAGCAGCTGCTCGGCGTGCTGCCGGAGGAGTCGCGGGAGGCGTTCCACGGCATGTTGTGCACCCTCGCCCGTCATGTGACCGGGCGCGACCCGATGGTCGACCCCTGCCAGGTGGTCGTCGAGTTCGGCATCGCCGAGGAGTCGGCGCGGGCACCACGCCGCGGACGGCGGCGTCCCGCGAACTGACCGTCAGGGGTGCCGTGGTGGCGCCCCCGCTCCACTGCTGCCGCCGCCGTCCGTCCGGATGGCGGCGGCTTCGTCTTGGAGGGCCGAGGAATGCGTGCGCCCGCAGATGTGCTGCAATATATATTGTTTGCGAGGCAGATAAGCTGTCCGGCAGCATACTTAGAGGGGCGAGGTCATGCCCGACCACGGTCACGAGCTCCTGCTCGGCACGTTCATCACCCCGACCGCCCACGACCCCGCGCAGGCCGTGGCCCTGGCCGAACTCACCGAGGCGTCGGGCCTGGACGTCGCGACGTTCCAGGACCACCCCTACAACCCGGACTTCCTCGACACCTACACGCTTATGACCTGGGTCGCGGCGCGGACGAGCCGGCTGCGCGTCTCGGCGAACGTCACGAACCTGCCCCTGCGCCCGCCCGCGATGCTCGCGCGTACGGCGGCGAGCCTGGACCTCCTGTCCGGAGGGCGGTTCGAACTCGGCCTCGGCGCAGGCGCCTTCCCCGACGCCGTGCACGGCATGGGCGGCCGCCGCCTGACGCCGGGCCAGGGGACCGAGGCGCTCGAGGAGGCCCTCGACGTCATCCGCGGCGTGTGGGACGGCGACGCTCCCGGCCCCCTGCGCTTCCAGGGCCGGCACCACACCGTCCCCGGGATGAAGCGCGGCCCGCGCCCCGCCCACGACATCGGCGTCTGGCTCGGCGCCTACAAACCGCGGATGCTGCGCCTGACGGGCCGCAAGGCCGACGGATGGCTGCCCACCCTGGAGTACCTGCGGACCCCGGGGATGGCGGAGGCCGGCAAGACGATCGACGAGGCGGCGCTCGCGGCCGGCCGCGACCCCGGGGAGGTCCGGCGCCTGCTCAACGTCCTCCGGGTGGACTTCTCCCCGGTGCGGCGCGGCCACCTCCAGGGCCCGCCGGCGCAGTGGGTCGAGGAACTGCTCCCGCTCGTCCTGGAACACGGTTTCTCCGGCTTCTTCATCGGCCGGGACGACCCGCACGTGATCCGAACCTTCGGCGAGGAGGTGGCGCCCGCGCTGCGCGAGGCCGTCGCACGCGAACGGGCCGCCGCGGGCACGGGCACCGCCCCGCGGCGCCCGGCGGTCGCCCTCGCCGCGCGCCACGACACGCTCGACTACGACGCCGTCCCCGAGTCCCTGGCCGGCAAGGTCGTCGAACCGGGCGACCGCGGCTACGAGGACGTGCGCCACACCTACACCCGCACCGGATCGCCCGCCCTGGTCGTCCGTGCGGAGAGCGCCGACGACGTGGTGGCGGCCCTCGCCTACGCGCGCGGCCAGGACGCCGCCGTCGCGGTGCGCAGCGGCGGTCACGGCATCAGCGGCCGTTCCACGAACGACGGCGGGGTCGTCATCGACCTCTCCGCGATGAACGCCGTCGAGGTCCTCGACCGGTCCACCGGCCGGGTCCGCATCGAGCCCGGCGC
The DNA here is from genome assembly GCF_033792765.1 of Streptomyces sp. PA03-6a. Lineage (NCBI taxonomy): Bacteria > Bacillati > Actinomycetota > Actinomycetes > Kitasatosporales > Streptomycetaceae > Streptomyces > Streptomyces sp. PA03-6a. The sequence continues at coordinate 20,797 of NZ_JARAVK010000115.1, forward strand.
GCGATGGGGGGACGTCGCACGCGCCCTCGCCCCGTACGGCCTGGCCATGAGCTCCGGCGACTACGGCGACGTCGGCGTCGGCGGGCTCGCCACGGCGGGCGGCATCGGCTACCTGGCCCGCAAGTACGGCCTCACCATCGACCACGTCACCGCGGCCGAGATCGTCGTCGCCGACGGCCGCAAGCTCCGCGTCGACGCCGGGCACCACCCCGACCTCTTCTGGGCGATACGCGGCGCGGGCGGCAACTTCGGCGTCGTCACGGCCTTCGAGCTGGAGGCCTACGAGGTCGAGGACGTCGCCTACGCCACGCTCGTCGTCGACGCGACCGACACAGCGGACTTCCTGATGGAATGGGGGCGTCTGGTGGAGGCCGCCCCGCGGGAGATCAGCAGCTTCCTGTCGCTCTTCCCGGGACGGCGCGGCGCGCCGGTGACCGCGCGGATCACCCTGGTGTACGCGGGCGACGACGTCGAGGAGGCGCAGCAGGCCCTCACGCCGTTCCTGGGCACCGGGCCGGTCCTCGATCAGCAGGCCCAACTCGCCCCGTACCACGCGATCGTGGCGCCGACCGGAAACCGGCACCGCGGGCAGGGCCTGGAGGACACGCGCAGCGGACTGCTCGCGCACATGACCCGCGAGGCGGCGGAGACCGTCGAGGCGATGATGAAGTCCGGCGACCTCCTCATCATGCAGTTCCGCTCGATGGGCGGTGCCGTGCACGACGTGCCCGCCGACGCGACGGCCTGGTCGCACCGCACCCAGGAGTTCTCCGTGCTCGCCGCCACCGCGCCGGACCTCGTCCCGCGCATGAACGCCCAGTGGGCCCGTCTGTACCCGCACTTGGACGGCATGTACCTGAGCTTCGAGACGGACACCGACCCGGCCCGCCTCCAGGACGCCTTCCCCGAGCCGGCCCTCACGCGGCTGCGCCGGACCAAGGCCGAGTGGGACCCGGGGAACGTCTTCAACCGCAACTTCCCCATCCCGCCCGCCACGTCCTCCGACGGCGGCACGGCCGGACGGTAGGCCCACGGCCGCGATCGCCCGGGCCGCTGAGGGGTCCTGAGCGACGCCATCCGGAGTGGGTTCTCCGGTTGGTAGGCTGGGCGTATGGCAGCGACCGAGAGCCCCCGATCCGCAGAACGGGGACTGCGCGCGGACGCCGTGCGCAACCGGCAGCGGATCGTGGCGGCCGCGCGTCAGATCTTCGAAGAGCGGGGCCTGGACGCGCCGTTGGACGAGGTCGCCGAGCGCGCCGGGGTCGGCGCCGGCACGCTCTACCGGCGCTTCCCGACCCGCGAGGAACTGGTCGAGGCCGCTTTCGCGGAAGAGCTGACGCAGGTGGGAGCCATCGCCGAGGAGGCGCTGCTCTGCGAGGACCCGTGGACCGGCTTCACCACGTTCGTCGAGCGGCTGTGCGGGGCCATGGCGGCCGACCGCGGCATCAGCGACCTGCTCGTCCTCAGGCTTCCCAACTCGCGGGTGGCCGCCGGCTCCTGTGAGCGCCAGAACCGCGCCGTGGGCGAACTCGTGCGCCGGGCACAGGAGGCCGGAGCCCTGCGCGAGGACGTCGTTCCGGAGGACGTCCTCCTGTTCCTCATGGCGAACGCGGGCGTCATCGAGGTGACCCGGGGCGCCGCCCCCCACGCGTGGCGGCGCCTGGTGGCGTTCCTGCTGGAGGCGTGCAGGCCGGTCCACACCGGTCCGTTGCCGGCCGCGCCGACCCCGATGCAGACCCAGCGCGCGCTGCTGGGGAACGCGGAGGCCAAGGGCCTGCGGGCGCCGGGCCGCGAGGACCGCGGCCTCGGCTGACCGTACCGCCGGGCCTGTGCGGTGTTAGGTGCGTCACGGCGGAAATAAGTGGAGAGCCAAGTCCGGTTACCTGATCGGAAGACGAAGTCGACGCGCCGCCGTGGCGACGCGGACCCGGCTGATCAGGAGGCCGCCGTGAACCCATCCCCATCCGCGAGAGATGGCTGGACGGCACTGGGGCAGGACGCGGCGCACGTGCTCGACCGGATCCACGCCGTGGCCCCCTGGCCGCTGATGGCGGTGACCTTGCTCTGGCTGTCCCACCGGCAACCCGCGGTCTACGTCCGCGTCGCCGTCGCGTTGCTGCTGTCGAGCGGGGCCGGGCTCGCCCTCTCCGCGTCCATGGGGCGCGTGCCGGTGCGCGGGGCGTCTCCCGCCCGTGACTACCTGGCGGACTACTTCGCGCTGCCCGGCGCGGGGGCGGGCTGGTACCTGCTGACGGCGCTCGCGGTCGTCGCCACCGTCCCGGCCGTCTGGGCGCGGATCGCCGTGGCGGCGATCGCCCTGTCCTCGGTCGCGGCGGCGGTGGCGACCGCCGACGACCCGGTGGCGGGCGCCCTGCTGGCCGCGGGCGTGCCGGTGCTCGCCTGGTTCACCGCACGCCACGTGCCGTACCGGCGGGGGGCGCGACGCGCACCCGAAGCGGCGCCGCTGCGGCAGGCGGGCTGACGGCCATGCACCTGGACGGCCTGATCGAGGCAGCCGGATGGTGGTCGTACGTCGTCGTGTTCGCCGTGACGGCGGGGGAGACCAGCGCGTTCGTCGGCCTGCTGCTCCCCGGGGAGACGGTCATCCTCCTCGCGGCCGCCATCGCGGGCCGGGGGGACCTGGACCCCCTGCTGCTGGCCGCCGCCGTGGTCACCGGCGGCATGGCCGGTGACAGCCTCGGCTTCGCACTGGGCCGGCACTGCGAGCGGCACCCGGGCACGTGGCTGCACCGGATACGGCCCGACAGCCGGATCGGACGCGCCCAGCACTTCCTGCTGCGCCACGGCGGGGCGGCGGTGTTCACCGGCCGGTTCGTCGGTTTCGTCCGTACCTTCCTGCCGTTCGTCGCGGGGGCGTCCGGCATGCCCTACCGCCGCTTCTTCGCCTACAGCAGCGCCGCGTCGCTGGTCTGGGGCGTCGGCAACGTGCTGCTCGGCTACTTCGCCGGCGCGGCCGCCACGGAACTGCTGCACCGGGCCGGTCTCGTCGCGATCCCCGTGCTCGTCGCCGCGGGTGCGGCCGCGCTGGTCGCCACCCGGCTCGTCGCCCGGCACCGGCGCGGGAGCGCACGCGCCGTGTCGAGGATCGTGGCGTCCGGCGGGCGCGCCCCGCGGACACCGGAGCAGGACCCCGCGGGCACGTACAGCTCCGCACGGGAGTCGTGAGCGACCGCGTTCACGGTCCGACCCGGGACCCCGGCGCGAGGCCGGTTGGTACTCTGCGCCTCCGCGCGGCAACGGGGGGACGGATGACGGCGGAATCGGGAACACGGGTGCCTCCGAGACCCTGGTTCAGGGGGATCGGGTTCGGCATCCTCTACGGCGGGCTGACCTCGGTGGTCTCCGTCGTCGCCATCGGCAGGGCATGGGCCGCGTGCGACGTCGGCGTCAACGCGGGCGCGAACTCGTTGACGCTGCTCCTCCTCGCGCCCCTCATCTGGGTCGCGACGGCGATCCCATGGGTCGTCCTGCACGGCACCCTGGGACGACGCCACCGACGGGCGGCACTGGTCGCGGGTCTGGCCTTCACCGTCTGGTTCACGTGGTTCCTGGTGACGTGGCTCGGCATGCCGGACTCCTACCCGAGCCCCTGGTGCACGGACAACGTCCCGCCGTGGTGGCCGAGTTACCTTCCCGCGTGAGGCGGCCCCCGGTGGGCTCCCCGCCAGGGAGACCGGTGCCAGGGGAGGGGATACCGCACGCACGGTGATCCCTCTAGGATCCCCGCGTGCCCGAGACAGAGATCGTGACATCCGGTGAGCGCCCCGACCTCCGTGAGCAGGTGAAGGACGCGCTCTGGGGCGGGTGGCCGGAGTTCATCCTGCACGCGCCGTCCTCGGCCGTGTACCGGCGCCGGGCGCTGGCGTACTTCCCGCGGTTCGACGTGCTGCTGCTGGACTGCGGGGAGGTGGTGGCCGGCGGGGCGGGGGTGGCGTTGCGCTGGGACGGGGACGTCGGCACGCTGCCGGACGGCTACGACGGCGCGATGGCCGCTGCGGTGACCGGGCACGAGGCCTCCGTCGTGCCCGACACCCTCTGCATCATGGTCGCCACCGTGCGTCCGGACCGCCTCGGCGGCGGACTGGCCGGCACGGTGCTCACGGCGCTGCGCGACCGCGCCGTGGACGCCGGACTGAGGCGGGTGATCGCACCGGTGCGGCCGACCCTCAAGGCGCGCTACCCGCTGGCGCCGATGGAGGACTTCGCCGGCTGGGCGCGCCCGGACGGGCTGCACCTGGACCCCTGGATCCGCACCCACCAACGGCTCGGGGCGAGGGTCCTCGCGCCCGCGCCGCGCTCCATGGTGATCCCCGGCACCGTGGCCGAGTGGGAGTCGTGGGCCGGCATGGCCTTCCCGCGGACCGGCGGTTACGTCGTCCCGGGAGCCCTCGACCTCGTGGAGATCGACCGTGAGCGGGACCAGGGCGTCTACGCCGAGTCCAACCTGTGGATGCGGCACCTCTAGCCGCTCCCGGCGGCAGGCTCAGGCGGCGCTGACGAGGTCGTCGCGGCCGAACAGCGGGGCGTAGTCGCACGGCAGCTGGTGGAGGACCCGCGTGGTCAGGTCGCGTCCGGCCAGGCGGGCGACCACGGCGAGTACGGTGCAGCTGTCCCAGCGTGCCGTGGCGGTGCTGCCGCCGGTGCGGGCGGCCAGGTCCTCGACGAAGGTGCCGCAGGTGATGGGCCGGATCTCCGGGATCTCGGCGGTGAAGACCAGCGCCGCCTCGACCGGCAGGCACGCGGCCAGGGCGACGCGTTCGTCGCCGATGAGCCGGCGGCCCAGGGCGGCGAGCACCGCCCGCACGGCCTCCTCGGCCCGCTCCCGGGTGGGGTAGACGCCGTCGTACCGCACCCGCTCCAGCATGTGGTCGAACGTCATGGACGCCGTGGGCCGACCCGGTTGGGGCTGGGGGGACATCGGAGGACCTCCGCGGTGGGTGGGCGTGCCGGCCGGGGGGTCCGGCCGTTCCGCCCCCGTCTACCCCGGAATCCGCGGTGTATGACTGCCGGACCGCCATGAGGACGGTACGGCCCGAAGGCCGTGAAACGGAGCAAGGCCTTCTGCCGTCGTAAGTCTTGACCTGCGCACTACAAAACCGTACATTCCGCCTGCCCGGCCGCTCCGGACGGGCTTCCGTTCGTCGACCTTGGGGGGTTCCGCATGCACTGGTACGTGGACGTGCTCAAGAAGTACGCCGTCTTCGGCGGGCGCGCGCGCCGCACCGAATACTGGATGTTCGCGCTGTTCAACGTGGTGATCAGCATCGTGCTGGTCCTCGTCGGGCGCGCGATCGACTTCAACTTCCTCCAGTCGGTCTACGCGCTCGCGGTGCTGCTGCCCGGGCTCGGCGTCGCCGTCCGCCGCCTGCACGACACCGGGCGGTCCGGGTGGTGGATCCTGATCGCCCTCGTCCCGGTCGTCGGCGCGATCGTCCTGCTGGTGTTCTTCTGCACCGAGGGCCAGCCCTCCGAGAACCAGTACGGCGCGAACCCGAAGTTCAGCGGCGCGCCCGCCTGATCTCCCGCCTGATCTCCGCGTGGTGAGGGGCCCCTTCCGGCCGGGCCGGCCGGAAGGGGCCGCGTGCCGTCCGGGCCGTGCGGTGTCTGAATTCGCCGGTCGGGGGGTGTGGGGGGATGCTGGTGTATATGAGTACGCGCGTTCCTGCGGATTCTGTGCCTCGGGCGGAGTTGCCCGGGTGGTCGCCGATGCTGGCGGTGGCGGGGCCGTTGCCGGGGCCGGGGGCGGAGGCGGAGTACGGTTTCGAGCCGTTGTTCAACGGTGCCCGGGTGCTGGTGTACCTGCCGGGGGACGGTGAGGTGCGGTTGGTGTCGGGGATCGGGCAGGACGTGACGGCGGGGTATCCGGAGTTGCGGGGGTTGCCGGGGTCGTTGCCGCCGGGTCTGGTGGGGGTGCTGGACGGGGAGATCGTGGCGTTGGGGAAGCATGGTGGGGTGTCGGTGGAGCGGTTGCAGCGGCGGATGAGTCTGCGGCATCCGGCGGCGGTGGCGGAGGCGGCCGAGGCGATGCCGGCGCAGTTGGTGGTGTACGACATCCTGCACTTGGGGGAGCCGGTGTTGCATTCGCCGTACACGGCGCGGCGGGCGTTGCTGGATGATCTGGGGGTGTCGGGGCCGCATGTGGTGGTGCCGCCGTACTGGCCGGCGATGGCGAGTGAGGCGTTGCACTACATCCGTCAGGAGGGGTACGACGGTGTGGTGGCGAAGCGGTTGACCAGTACGTACCTGCCGGGTCGCCGCAGCCGTGACTGGATCAAGGTCAAGAACCTCCACGCCGACGACTCCTGACCCCGGCGGATCCTCCTGCCGCCAGGCCGACTTGGCGGCCCGCGGCAACCCGCGTCGGGGTCGCGTGGAAGCGAGGCGGCATGCTCGAACCGGATCCGCCGTTCCGGCAGGTGCGCAGGCACGACGGCTACCTGCCGCTGGAGGACTTCGGCCTCATCGGTGACGGCAGGACGGCGGCCCTCGTCGGCCTCGACGGCTCCCTCCCGTGGCTGTGCCTGCCCCGGTTCGACGCCGCACCCCTGTTCTGCGGCCTGCTCGACCCCGCTCGCGGCGGGCACTTCACCGTGGCGCCGGAGGAACTGCGGGAAGCCCGCCAGCGCTACGAGCCCGACACCGGCGTCCTCGTCACCGAACTACGCTGCCCCACCGGCACGGTGCGCGTCACCGACGCGCTGGTGCTGCGCTCCGGCGCCGACCTCACCGACGACGCCCCCGCCGACCGCGGCGAACTCGTCCGCTCGGCCGTCGTCCTCGACGGCCGCGTACACCTGCGCGTCGACGTCGAGCCGCGCGGCGGTGCGCAGGCCCAGGCGCTGTTCAGCGGACTGGAGGTCCGCGTGCCGCGCCGGCCGGACCTGCGGCTGCACCTGCGCTCCAGCCGTCCGCTGGAATCCCTGCACAGCGCCCATGGCCTGCGGCAGGGCGAGCGCCTCGACCTTGTGCTGTCCTGGGGCCGCTTCCACCGGCGCCACCGGTTCGACGCCGAGGCGATGGTGGCCGGCACCGCCGACGCCTGGCGGCGCTGGATGACCGACTTCGGCTACGACGGCCCTGAGGAACCCCTGGTCCGCCGGTCCGCGATCACCCTGAAGCTGTGTGACGACTGGGCGAACGGCTCCCTCGTCGCGGCGCCCACGTCCTCCCTGCCCGCGCCCGTCGGCGGGATCCGCAACTGGGACTACCGCTACACCTGGATCCGCGACGCCGCCTTCACCGTGTTCGCCATGCGCCGCATCGGCTTCCGCGGCGAGGCGGACGCGTTCCTCGGCTGGGTCCTGGACGCGTTCGAGCACAGCCGGCGGCCCCGCATCATGTACGGCGTCGACGGCTGCCCGGTGCCCGGCGAGGTCGAGGACCCCGGGCTGGAGGGCTACCGGCGCTCGGCCCCCGTACGGTGGGGCAACGGAGCCGCCGACCAGCGTCAGCACGACGTCTACGGCGAGGTGCTGGACTGCGCGGACCAGTGGCTGCTCGCCGGCGGCGCCCTCGGGCCCGCCCTGTGGAGCGGCCTGTGCCGGCTCGCGGAGACCGCCGACCGGGCCTGGCGGGAACCCGACCAGGGCATCTGGGAGGTGCGCAGCGAAGGCCGGGTGTTCACCTACTCCGCCGGGATGTGCCAGGTGGCCCTCGACCGGGCGGCTTCGATCGGCGAGCGGCTCGGCCTGCCCGGGCGGACCGCGGCGTGGCGGGCCTCCGCGGACGCACTGAGCCGGCTGATCCTCGAGCGGTCATGGGACGAGGACGCGCGCACCCTCGGCCGGTACCTGGACGGCGGCGGTGGACTCGACGCCAGCCTGCTCGCGCTCCCGCTGCGGCAGGTCGTCCCCGTGAGCCATCCTCGGATGGTCGCCACCGCCACGGCGATCGCCGACCGCCTCTCGGCCGGCGGCGGACTGCTCCACCGCTACCTCCACGACGAGTCGCCGGACGGACTTCCCGGTGACGAGGGGGCCTTCGTCCTGTGCAGCTTCTGGCTCGTCGACAACCTCACCGGCCAGGGCAGGGTCGAGGAGGCCGAGGAGCTGTACGCCTCGTTGTGCGGCCGGGCGAGCCCGCTCGGGCTGATGTCGGAGCAGATCGACCCCACGACGGGGGAGTTCGCGGGCAACCACCCGCAGGCGTTCAGCCACATCGGGATCATCGCCAGCGGCGTCAACCTGGCGCGTGCGCGGCGTCGCGCGCGCGAGGAGGTGGGTGCGACGTCGTGATCCGTGGTGCCGGCGCGGTCGCGGGGTCGGTGCATCGGCGGCGGTACCGCGCCTGCCGCGCCGGGTGCGGTCACCTTCCGTGCGGACGAGGTCACAGTCCGAGGGCGATGGCGGTGCGGGTGAGTTCGGCGGTGCTGTAGATGCCGAGTTTGGCGCGGATGCGGCGGAGGTAGGCGTCGACGGTGTGCTTGGACAGTCCCATGTGGCGGGCCG
>NZ_JARAVK010000116.1:0-28890 GCF_033792765.1 Streptomyces sp. PA03-6a
TCCAACGGCGTCCCCAGAGCTGCCGCGCCCCGGGACCCGCCCGCACCGGGCGTCCACGGGGGCCGCGGCAGCTCTGGGGCACGCTGTGGAACCGGAGTTGGCCGGCCGGCCGGAACGGCGGCAGGGACCGCCCGGAGGTCTGTGACCTGGCCCTCGCCGCTGCCGCGCTCCCGTCACGTGCGCCGCGGGACACGACGCGGGGAACCCGCCGCGCCGGGGTGTGTGCCCAAGGCCCCCAGCGTTGGCTATAGTGGATGACGCACCGCACGGGAACGCGCGGAGCAGGCGGACGTAGCTCAGTTGGTAGAGCGCAACCTTGCCAAGGTTGAGGTCGCGAGTTCGAGCCTCGTCGTCCGCTCAAGAGAAGGCCCCGGTCGTGACGACCGGGGCCTTCGGTGTTCCTGGGACGGCTGGGCCGTCCGCCATCGCCGCGGCCGCCGCGCTGCCCGCCGGACGGAGGACCGGCGGGCACGCGGGCCGTGGCGGACTACCAGCTGAGGCCGGTGAGCCGCTCGTACGCCTCGATGTACTTGGCGCGGGTCTGCTCCACCACCTGCTCCGGCAGGGGCGGCGGGGGCTGCTCGCTGCGGCGGTCCCAGCCGGACGCGGCGGAGGTCAGCCAGTCGCGGACGAACTGCTTGTCGTAGGAGGGCTGGGCGTGGCCCGGCTCCCACAGCTCGGCGGGCCAGAAGCGCGACGAGTCCGGGGTCAGCACCTCGTCGGCGATGGTCAGCACCTCGCCGTCGAAGCCGAACTCGAACTTGGTGTCCGCCAGGAGGATGCCGCGCTCGCGGGCGATGTCCCGGGCCCGGCCGTAGACCGCGAGGGTGCTCTGACGCAGCTGCGCCGCGGTGTCGGCACCGACCCGGCGGGCGACCTCCTCGTAGCTGACGTTCTCGTCGTGCTCGCCGACCTCGGCCTTGGTGGCCGGGGTGAAGATCGGCGCGGGCAGCTCGGAGCCGTCCACCAGGCCCTCGGGGAGGGTCACCCCGCACACCGTGCGGTCGGTGTCGTACTCGAGCAGGCCGGAGCCGGCCAGGTAGCCGCGCGCCACGCACTCGACGGGGATCATGTCCAGCGGCTTGCAGACCGTCGTGCGCCCCTCCCAGTCGGCGGGGGCGCCCTCGGGGAGCTCGGTGGACAGCACGTGGTGCGGCACCAGGTCGGCGATCTGGTCGAACCACCACAGCGACAACCGGGTCAGGACGCGGCCCTTGTCCGGGATCTCGGTGGGCAGCACCCAGTCGTACGCGGACATCCGGTCGCTGGCCACCATCACCAGCTCCCCTGCCTCGTTCTGGTACAGCTCGCGCACCTTGCCGGTGTGCAGGTGCACCAGGCCCGGCACTTGCGCGGGCTCGGGCTTGTGGACGAATCCGGACATGGGTCCTCCCCGATCGGCGGTTCGGTTCCCGATTCTCCCGTACGTACGCCCGGCGGGCGCGACGCGGGGGTCAGCCGTGCTTGCAGATGCGGTCCAGGAGATTGGCGGTGGCGCGCTGGACACGGGGGTCGACGTGGCCCGGACGGTCCAGCGCCGGGGACCAGGCGAAGGTGCCGGAGGCGAAGACCAGGGCCCCGCCGGGCGCCCGGTACAGCGAGGTCTCCTGGTGCGCTCTGCGGCCCGCGGAGTCCTCGTACGGGGAGTGGGCGAGCAGGATCCGCTCCATGTAGTCGGGCAGCGGCGTGCGCGGGAAGTAACGGTCCGCCTCGCCCGCGACCAGGCCGGGGATCTCGTCGCCCTCCTCGGCGCCGGTGGCCTCCCACAGCCAGTGGCCGGCGTTCCGCACCACCAGCGGGGACGGTTCGGGCACCCGGCCGGAGTACTGCACGCCGATCAGCAGCTGTTCGGGCTCGCCCATGTCACGCCACAGGGCGCTGCGGCCCGGCGGGTGGCCGCGGCGCTTGCGGCAGCTGAGCAGCCGGTCGGGGTCGCCGGACGGGGAGGGGCCCAGCTCGGTCTGCCAGTACATGGTGTTGGCGGACAGGAAGACCAGCGAGGTGCCGCCGTCACGGGCCGCCTCGACGGCGCGCCGCATGGGGACCGTCCAGTACTCGTCGTGACCGGGGAAGACCATGCCCCGGTAGCGCGAAGGATCGATCCGCCCCGCGTGCAGGTCGCGGGCGTCGGCGTAGGCCAGGTCGTAGCCGTAGCGCTCGGCCCAGCGGATGAAGTCGTAGGCGTGGCCGACGTGCAGCGGGAGCCCGGCGCCCGCGTACGGGCGGTCGAAGGAGACGGTGACCGCGGCCTCCTCCTCGCCCAGCAGGCGGCCCTTCTCGTCCCAGGCGTGGTAGAGGCTGGCACCCGTGCGGCCGTCCTCGGGGTAGAGGTTGTACGCCTGCCAGGTGACGTCGGGCAGCAGCAGGAGCAGATCGGCCGGCCGGTCGTCGCGCACGGTGAACGGGATGTGGCTGCGGTACCCGTCCTGCGTGGTGAGGACGGCGACGTAGGCGCCGGACTTCCAGTAGGAGGGCACCTGCAGCCGCCAGGACTGCCACCAGTGGTGACAGGAGACGGTGCGCCCGGCGGCGAGCGGCGTGGGCTGCACGATCCCCGACAGCCGGGGGCTGGAGGTGAACTGGGCGGCGCCGTCGCCGCCGTAGTGCCCGATCCGGTAGACGTCGATGCCGTAGCTCTGCGGCGGGTCGACGGTGATGCGGAAGTCGATGGCGTCGCCGGGGGCCACGGAGGCGCCCGGCGCGAAGCCCTTGACCTGGCACCGCACGTCGTCCGCGGCGCGCGGGCCGGGCACGCGGGGCGTGCGCCCCACGGCGTCACCCGGCAGCCCCCCGGGCTCCCCGCGGCTGGCCGCCAGGTCGACGTACCACGGCACGACCTGGCCGGTGTCGTCCAGATACTGCACCGCGCCACGCAGCCACGGCACCGGGCCCTGCCCGAAGGGGTCGGTGACCCCGTGCGCCAGTGCCCCGGACTGCCAGCGGCGGACCTGCTCCTTCACCACGATGGTCCCCTCCTCGTCGTCCCCCGAGGTGGTGTGCGTGTGCGCACATCCAGCACATCACAGAATGCGCTGCCTTGGTTACTGTTCGTGGTGCATTATCGCCAGGATTTCACGCCGGGGCGGACAAACCCCGCCATTTTTCCGTCAGATGAGCCGTATCGGCTTCTCCGGGCGTACGCCCACGGCACTGAGCCAGGAACGCAGCGGGGCGGCGTCGCCGTTCTCCACGAGCCGGAGCACGGGCCAGGCCAGATCCCCCCGGCGCACCCCGCCGACCAGCAGGGCCGGCCCGTCCAGCCAGTCCAGGCCCGGGGTGGCACCGGCGGTGTCCACCGCGGCACAGCAGATCATCGCGGTCACGTGGTCGGTGAGCAGCTCGCGGCCGGTCCGCGGCGGGAGCAGCTGGTAGACGGGCGTGAGGACGCCGTCGGACGGGGCCTGGCCGGCGGACTCCTCCCGCGCGGCCGCCTCGCGCACGGCCTCCTCACGGGCGACGTGCCGGGTGATGCGGGCCGCCAGCTCCTCGCTGCCGCCCGCGGAGAGCCGCTCCAGCACCCGGGCCAGGGTCGCGCGCCCCGGCTCGGCGCAGTCGTCCACCGCGCTCCGCGAACCGCCGGAGGGCACGGATATGCGCCGGCTCCCGGGGACCCCCGCGGGCTCGTGCACCTCGTCCAGGACGGTCACCAGGCGGGAGGCGTCGCTGCGCCAGATGCGGTCCACGACCTCCTGCGGGTAGGTGTCCCAGCCGACCGGGGACCATTCGGGGCCGGGTCGCTGCGGACCGCCGTGGAACAGCCGGGCGGCGAGCAGCGAGGCCGCCTCGTCCATCGTGCCGGGCTCCTCCAGCAGGTCGCACGCCGGGCGCTCGCCCAGCCGGGACTCGAAGCCCTCGGCCAGCCGGTCCCGCCGGGACAGCTCGGTCAGGGCCGCCACCACTCCCGCGTCGAGCCGGGACGGCCAGCGGCCCATGCGCCAGGCCGGCAGCGCCACCCGGGTCAGCAGCCGGTCCCAGCCCGCGTAGGCCAGGCCCACCTGCTCCTGGGCGACGATGCGCAGCCCGTAGTCGACCGCCTGGGCCCGCTCGGAGGCGGAGGCGGCCACCGCGCGCTCCATCTCCGCCGCGTGCGCCCGGCAGCCGCGCAGCAGCAGCTTGGCGACCCAGCCCAGGAACCCGTACGCGGGACGGCGCAGCAATCCGACGACCGAGCGCTCCTGCGGGGCGGTGGCCACGCCGACGGCAGCGTCCAGGCCGCGCACGAAGCGGCGGGCGGCCGCGATGTCCGGATCGGCGGCCGGGCCCGTGCCCGCCACGACCGGGGCGAGCAGGGCGCGCAGCTCGGCGACCCGCATCCACCACATGAACGGCGAGCCGATCACCAGCGTGGGCGCCTCGGACACCGTGCGGCGCCGCTGCCGATGGGTGCGGTCCTCCAGCCAGCTGTCGCAGTCCGGAGTCAGTTCTATCGCCGAGGGGGCGGGCACCTGCAGGCGGACGGCCAGGTCACGCACCATGCGGTACAGGTCGGGGGCCGACGCCTCGGAGACGGCCACGGTCGGGCTCTCGGCCGGCCTGGCCCGTACGATCACCGCCGCGACACCGGCCGCGAGCAGCAGCACCAGCAGCGCGCCCGCGACCACCGCCCAGCGCAGCACCTCGGACGCGTCGCCGACGATGCGGCCCGTCGCGCCGCCGACCAGCAGCACGACCGCCAGCGCGGCGGGCAACAGCGCGACCGTGAGCGCGGCGCTGCGGATGCGCAGGACGGCGAGCGCGCGTGACCGCGCGTGTCCCTCACCTGCTTCCCCGGCCAACGGTGTGCTCACCCCCAAGCTGCTGACGCGACTGCATGCCCCCACTGTCGCACCGCCCACCGACACCGCAATGCCGGTAGGGCCGATAGTGCAGTGCGCGCGGGGTTCCACAGTGCGCTTGCCGGGCACAGTAGTTGGGCTCGGGGCTCACGTCAGCAGGATGGCGAAGGCATCACCCCTTGGAGTGGCCTTGCCCGCTGATTCAGGCTTGGGCAGCCTTCTCTGCGATATCCGAACGGTGGTGCGAGCCCTTCAGCCCGATCCGTTCCACCGCCCGGTAGGCGCGCTCCCTGGCCTTGGCCAGATCACCACCGGTGGCGGTGACGGACAGTACGCGGCCGCCCGCGCTCACCACACGGCCCTCGGCGTCCGCCTTGGTGCCCGCGTGCAGCACGTACGCGTGCTCGTCCTGCTCCGCGACCTCGTCCAGGCCCGTGATCGGGTCGCCGGTGCGCGGGGTGCCGGGGTAGTTCTCGGAGGCGATGACCACGGTCACCGCGGCGCCGTCGCTCCAGCGCAGCGGCGGGAAGGCGGCCAGCCGGCCGGTCGCCGCGGCGCGCAGCAGCCCCGCCAGCGGGGTCCTCAGCCGGGCCAGCACGACCTGGGTCTCCGGGTCGCCGAAGCGTGCGTTGAACTCGATCACCCGCACACCGCGCGAGGTGATCGCCAGCCCCGCGTACAGCAGCCCGGCGAACGGGGTGCCCCGGCGGCGCAGCTCGTCGACGGTCGGCTGGAGCACCGTGCGCTCCACCTCCTCGACCAGCCGGGGATCGGCCCACGGCAGCGGGCTGTACGCGCCCATGCCACCGGTGTTGGGGCCCTCGTCGGCGTCGTGGGCGCGCTTGAAGTCCTGCGCGGGCTGCAGCGGGACCACCGTCTCGCCGTCGGTGACGGCGAACAGGGAGACCTCGGGGCCGTCCAGGTACTCCTCGATGACCACGCGCTCGCAGGAGTTGGCGTGCGCCCGGGCGGCCTCCAGGTCGTCGGTCACCACGACGCCCTTGCCCGCGGCCAGGCCGTCGTCCTTCACGACGTACGGGGCGCCGAAGGCGTCCAGCGCGTGGTCCACCTCGGCGGGGGTGGTGCACACGTAGGAGCGTGCGGTGGGCACGCCGGCCGCGGCCATCACGTCCTTGGCGAACGCCTTCGAGCCCTCCAGGGCCGCGGCCTGCCCGGACGGGCCGAAGCAGTCGATGCCGCGGGCGCGCACGGCGTCGGCCACGCCCGCCACGAGGGGGGCCTCCGGGCCCACCACGACGAGGTCGGCGCCGAGCCGCTCCGCGAGGTCGGCCACCGCCGCGCCGTCGAGGGCGTCGACCGCGTGCAGCTCCGCCACCCCGGCGATGCCGGCGTTCCCGGGCGCGCAGTGCAGCGACTCCACGTCGAGGTCGAGGGAGAGGGCACGGCACAGGGCGTGTTCGCGGGCACCGCCGCCGATCACAAGCACGTTCACGTGCCCAGGGTATCGGCTGGCGGCACCCTCCCCGTGGGCCGGTCGCCACGACCCCCGGCTCACTCTTTCGGGTGGCCCGGAACCGGGCCCCATACCTGATCAAGGAACCCGTAAGGGCGGAAATGACCCGATGACCCTCGCACGGTCAGCCGTTCGGCGGTAAGAAGGTGCCTCGTCATCGGAAGTCGCGAGGGAGCGTGCAGGTGAGCCAGCCGGACATGTATCCCGACGAGGTCCCCCGGGAAAAGCCGAAGCGGCGCGCGCTGCACCGGCAGGAGGACCTGCGGACGCCGCCCTTCCCGCTCGGCGACTGGGGGGAACCGGCCGAGCGGCTGGAGGAGCTCTACCGCTGGGTGGAGGCGGACGCCCTGCGGACCGTCGAGTGGTACCTCGCCGACCGTCTGCGCAAGCGCCGCTGGGCCCGGTCGCTGCGGGTCGGCGCGGCCCTGTGCGCGACGACCGGCGCCGTCCTCGCCGTCACGGGGGCGGGGGGGCACATCCGCTGGGCGTACGCCGCCTTGGTGCTGGCCGTCGTGTGCGTGGGCCTGGACCGCTACCTCGGCCTGACGGCCGGCTGGATGCGGGACATGGCCACCGCCCAGGCCGTGCAGCGCCGGCTGGAGGCGCTGCGCTTCGACTGGGCGTCGGAGTCGGTCCGCGAGGTCCTGGGCCCGACGGAGGGCACCGCGGCCGAGGCCGCCGAGCGGTGCCTGACCGTGCTGCGCCGCTTCAGCGAGGACGTCTCGGAGCTCGTGCGCTGCGAGACGGCCGACTGGATGGTGGACTTCCGGGCCGGCGCCGCCCCGCTGCGGACCCAGTCCCTGACCTGGGCGGGGAGCACCCGCGGCGCCGAGGGCGCCGCGACCGGCGCCGGCGGCAGGTTCCCGCTGCTGCCCGGCGGCCGGCCGAGCATGCCGCGCCAGCGCCCCCCGGAGGGCCCCCGCGCGAGCTGACCGCCGCCGGGGGGCGCCCGCCGCCCGGTGCTAACTGAAGACGATCATCGAGCCCTGCCCCAGCGCACGCGTCGCCGCCGCGTGCAGCCCCAGCCACACGTGGCGCTCCCGCGCGAAGGGGCTGCCGTCGTGGTGCGCAGGCGGGGCCGCCGGCTCCTCCAGCTCGGTGGGACCGGCCGGCGGCGCGGGGGCGGGCGGCGGGTTGTGCGGGTCGATGCCGATCACCGGGGCGACGAACTCGAGCTCGCGCAGCAGCCCGTGGGCGGAACCCAGGGGCCCGCCGGCGTCGAGGAGTTCGTCGTTGACCAGCGGATGGGGGAAGTCGAGGGGGACGTAGCCGCCCGCGTGGTCGTAGTGCCAGACGAGGTGCGACTGCTGGGCGGTGGTCTCGAACATCTCCAGCAACTGCTCGTAGTCACCCCCGAGTTCGTCGACCGGGGTGACCGCGAGGCCCTGGATGTGGAGCAGGTACGCGCGGCGCAGGAAGTGCAGCGCGTCGTAGTCGAAGCCCGCGACCGGGGCCACGTCGCCGGACAGGCCCGGCATGTAGGAGTAGACGGGCACCGGCGGGAGACCGGCGTCGCTCAACGCCTTGTCATAGCGGGCGATCTCCTCGGCGAACGGGTTGTCGGGGCTGTGGCAGAGCACGTCCACCAGGGGAACCAGCCACAAGTCGCAGGCCACAGGCGCTCCAAGTCCTTCCGTGCGTGGTCGGACCAGCGTAGTGGGCGGCGGCCGTTGCTACCGGCCCGCGGCCAGTCGCCGCATCAGCGCGAGGGAGTGGCCGTCGAACTCCTCGACGACGCGCTGGGCCGTCTCCGTGTCCCGCTTCTCGATCGCGGTGACCAGGGCGACGTGGTCGGACCAGCACAGGCCTGCCAGGTCCGGCCTGCCGCGCAGGAAGGGCACCGCGTACACCCAGGTCTGGGTGCGGATCCGGTCGAGGAACTCCCCGACGTGCGCGTTCCCGGCCAGTGCCGTCAGCTCGCGCCAGAAGCGGATGTCGTAGCCGATGAGGACGTCCAGCTCGCCGGCCCGGGAGGCACGCGCCGCGGCCTCGGCCCGGCGCCGTACGGAGGCCAGCTCCATGGGGTCGACCTCGCGCATGCCGCGCGCGGCGATGCGGCGGAAGATCCCCTCGACGACGAGGGTGCGCGCCTCGACCATGGAGCGGAACTCGGCGTCCGTGAAGCGCCGCACCTGGAAGCCGCGGTGGTGCTCGACGTCGAGCAGCCCCTGCGCCGCCAGGTCCACCAGGGCCTCGCGGACCGGGGTGGCGGACACGCCGTACAGATCCGCGATCTCCTTGACCGTGAAGTGCCGCCCGGCCGTCATGCGCCCGGTGAGCACCTCGTCGCGGAGCGCGTCGGCTATCTGCTGCCGCAGACTGCTCCGTCGGACGGGTCCGCCCGCTGGGCCTTCCGGCATGCCGGTGCCTCCCTACAGGTGTGGCGGTGCACTTACGGCTCCGCCACACCTTATGCGAGGCCGGGCCGCGGGTGGTCCACACCTGTGGTGCGGACCACCCGCCGTCCGCGGACGCCCCCGGGCGCGCTCAGCGCGTGTGCTCGTCGGCGACGGACAGCGCCGCGTCGAGGAGTGCCAGGCCCTCCTTGGCCTCGGCCTCGGTGATGTTGCAGGCGGGCACCACATGGGTGCGGTTCATGTTGACGAACGGCCACAGGCCGCTCTTCTTGCAGGCCGCCGCGAAGGCCGCCATGGGGGCGTTGGCCTCGCCCGCCGCGTTGTAGGGGACGAGCGGCTCGCGGGTCTCCCGGTCGCGCACCAGCTCCAGCGCCCAGAAGGCGCCCAGGCCCCGCACCTCGCCCACCGACGGGTGGCGCTCGGCGAGCTCCCGCAGGCCCGGGCCGAGCACGTTCTCGCCGAGCGCGGCGGCGTGCGCGACGACGCCCTCGTCCTCCATCACCTGGATCGTGGCGACGGCGGCGGCGCAGGCCAGCGGGTGGCCGGAGTAGGTGAGGCCGCCCGGGTAGGGGCGGGTAGCGAAGGTCGCGGCGATCTCCTCGCTGATCGCGACACCGCCGAGCGGCACGTAGCCGGAGTTGACGCCCTTGGCGAAGGTGAGCAGGTCAGGGGTGACGTCGAACCGGTCGGCGGCGAACCAGCTGCCGGTGCGGCCGAAGCCGGCCATGACCTCGTCGAGGACGAAGACGATCCCGTACCGGTCGCAGATCTCGCGCACCCCGGCGAGGTAGCCGGGCGGCGGCACCATGATGCCCGCCGTGCCGGGCACCGTCTCCAGGACGATCGCCGCGACGGTCTGCGGGCCCTCGAAGACGATGGTGTCCTCCAGGTGCTGCAGCGCACGGTCGCGCTCCTGCTCCTCGGTCTCCGAGTGGAACGGCGAACGGTAGAGGAACGGCGCCCAGAAGTGGACGACGCCGGCCGCGCCGTTGTCGGAGGGCCAGCGGCGCGGGTCGCCGGTCAGGTTGATCGCGGCCGAGGTGGCGCCGTGGTACGAACGGTAAGCGGACAGCACCTTGGGGCGGCCGGTGTGCAGCCGGGCGAGCCGTACCGCGTTCTCGACGGCCTCGGCGCCGCCGTTGGTGAAGAAGATCTTGTTCAGGTCACCGGGCGTGCGCTCGGCGATCAGCCGGGCGGCCTCGGAGCGCGGCTCCAGGGCGAAGGCGGGCGCGAAGGTGACGAGCTTCGCGGCCTGCTCCTGGATGGCGGCGACGACCGTGGGGTGCTGGTAACCGATGTTGGTGAACACCAGGCCGCTGGTGAAGTCCAGGTAGCGGTTGCCGTCGTAATCCCAGAAGTACGCGCCCTCGGCCCCGGCGACCGGCAGCGGGTCGATCAGGCCTTGCGCGGACCAGGAGTGGAAGACGTGGGCGCGGTCGGCGGCCTTGACGGCGGCGCCGGTCCCGGGGTCGGCGAAGGGAGGGGTCATGCGCCCAGGCTAAGGAACGGCCCGGGCGCACGACATTGGCACCCTGTATGACGGTGGGCGCGCGCGCCGACAGGTTGTAGGGCCCGCGCGCCGCCGTCACTCAGAGGAACGAGTTGACCTCGATGGTCTCGGTGCGGCCGGGGCCGACGCCGATGGCCGAGATCGGGGCGCCGGACATCTCCTCCAGCGCCTTGACGTACGCCTGGGCGTTCTTCGGCAGGTCGGAGAAGGTCTTCGCCTTGCTGATGTCCTCGCTCCAGCCGGGCAGGGTCTCGTAGACCGGCTTGGCGTGGTGGAAGTCCGTCTGGCTGTACGGCAGTTCCTCGACGCGCCTGCCGTCGATCTCGTAGGCGACGCAGACCGGGATCTGCTCCCAGCCGGTGAGGACGTCGAGCTTGGTGAGGAAGAAGTCCGTGAGGCCGTTGACCCGGGTCGCGTAGCGGGCGATCACCGCGTCGAACCAGCCGCAGCGGCGGTCCCGGCCCGTGGTGACGCCGCGCTCGCCGCCGATCCGGCGCAGCGCCTCGCCGTCGGCGTCGAACAGCTCGGTCGGGAACGGGCCGGCGCCCACGCGGGTGGTGTAGGCCTTGAGGATGCCGATCACCCGGTTGATCTTGGTGGGGCCGATGCCGGAACCGGTGCAGGCGCCGCCGGCCGTCGGGTTGGACGAGGTCACGAAGGGGTACGTGCCGTGGTCGACGTCCAGCAGGGTGCCCTGACCGCCCTCGAGGAGGACGACCTTGCCCTCGTCGAGCGCGGTGTTGAGGAGCAGCGTCGTGTCCGCGACGTAGTCCCTGATCTGCTCCGCGTAGCCCAGGTACTCCTCGACGACCTGGTCGATGCTGATGGCACGGCGGTTGAAGATCTTGATCAGGACCTGGTTCTTGTCGTGGAGCGCCGCCTCGACCTTCTGACGGAGGATCGACTCGTCGAAGAGGTCCTGGACCCGGATACCCACGCGGTTGATCTTGTCGGCGTAGGCGGGGCCGATGCCGCGGCCGGTGGTGCCGATCTTGCGCTTGCCGAGGAAGCGTTCCGTCACCTTGTCGAGCGTCTGGTGGTACGGCGTGATCAGGTGCGCGTTACCGCTGATGAGGAGCTTGGACGTATCGACGCCGCGCTCGTTCAGCCCGCTCAGCTCGGAGAGCAGGACCGCCGGGTCGACGACGACTCCGTTGCCGATGACCGGGGTGCACCCAGGTGACAGGATCCCGGAGGGCAGGAGGTGGAGCGCGTACTTCTGGTCGCCGACGACGACCGTGTGGCCGGCGTTGTTGCCGCCCTGGTAGCGCACCACGTAGTCCACGGAGCCACCGAGCAGGTCGGTGGCCTTTCCCTTGCCCTCATCACCCCACTGAGCACCGAGCAGCACAAGTGCGGGCACAGGCGTACACCCCTTCCGGGCGGGGCATGTCCAACGTGGCTCCCCATGGCGGGGAGAGCCGTCGGACCGGTGCCCCGGAAATAGACGAAGCCCCTGGCGCAAGGCAGCGCAAGGGGCTCTTGCACCGAGATGTTACCTGAGGAAGGACCAAGGTGTCGGCTCAGCGACCGTCCGGGCAGCCCCTGCTCGTGGTCATCGACCCCGCTGCCCGCGTCATGGACGGCGAATCCGTACGCATCGCGAAGGACGTGCTGTGCGGAGGAGCCCCCTCCGTGAAGATCGCCCTTCCGGAGTCCGAGGAGGAGGCCGTCCGGGTGCTGGAGCACCGGGGCCGGCGGCGCCCGGTGGTCGTGGGTGACGACGCGGCGCTGCTGCGCACGGTACGGGCGCTGCACTCGGCCCGGGGACTGGGCGAGGCGGTCGTCGGTCTGGTGCCGGTCGGGCGGCGGACCGGCCTGGCGCGGGCGCTCGGCGTACCGGGCGGGGCGGTGAGCGCGGCGCGCGCGGTGCTGGACGGGGCGGAGCGCGAGCTCGACCTGCTGCTCGACGACAGCGGCGGCATCGTGCTGGGCGCGCTGCGCATCGGCTCGGCGACGCCCGCCTGGTGGACGCCGGTGGAGCGCCGGGCCCGCTCGCTGGCCCGCACGCTGAGCCTGAACGGCCACACCGCGCACCTGGGGCTGGGGATGCGCGGCGGGCAGCGGCTGCGGATCGAGGCGGACGGGGTGGTCCTGGCCGACCTGGACGACTGCGTCGAGGAGGTGTCGGTCTCCACGGCGGTGCCCGGCCTCGCCGAAGTGCTGGTCCGCAGGGAGGGCGGGGCGCCCGCGGGGCCGGTGCACGCCCGGAGCGTCACCGTCTCCGGACGGGACTTCCGCTACACGGCCGACACCGCGCCGGCCGGCCCCGTCCGGCGCCGTACCTGGACGGTGATGCCCGCGGCGTGGCGGCTGACGGTCCCGCGGTCCGCCTACTAGAGGGTCACAGGACGCCCTGTTCGCGCAGCTCCGCCTTGCGGTCGCGCCAGCGGTCCATCATGTCCACGAGTTCCTTCTGCAGGAAGTCGAAGAAGGCAGCGGTCTCCGCGAGCCGCTGTCCGGCCGCGGTGTCCGAACCGAGCGCGTCCATGCCGGACCGCAGGGTGTTCTCCCAGCGGGCGAGGACCTGGTCGCGGCGGGTGAAGGTCTCGTACCACTGGTCGCTGTGCACCCGGTAGCGCTCCCGCCGTGAGCCCGGCTCCCGCTCGCGGGTGAGCATGCCGACCTGCGCCAGGTAGCGGACCGCGCCGGACACGGCGGCCGGGCTGGCCTGCAGCCGTCCGGACAGCTCGGCGGCGCTCAGCACGCCGGTCTCCGAGGCGAGGAGCGCGGCGAACACCCGCGCAGCCATGCGCTGCATGCCCGCCTCGACCAGCTCCGCCGCGAAGCGTTCGACGAACGTCATCGGCTCCGAGGACTCTTCGGCCACCGCCATCACCTCCTGTCCCGAAGTTTATACACTTCCTTAACTTCACAAATTTGTGAATCTACTGTACGTTCAGAATCATGACGAAGGCAATCAGTGTGGCCGGACTGCACAAGTCCTTCGGCCGCACGCACGCACTGGACGGCCTCGACCTGACCGTCGAGGTGGGGGAGGTGCACGGCTTCCTGGGGCCCAACGGCGCCGGCAAGTCCACCACCATCCGCATCCTGCTCGGCCTGCTGCGCGCGGACCGGGGGGCTGCCCAGCTGCTCGGCGGCGACCCGTGGCGGGACGCCGTCAGCCTGCACCGGCGCCTGGCGTACGTCCCAGGTGACGTCACCCTCTGGCGCAACCTCAGCGGGGGCGAGGTCATCGACCTGCTGGGGCGGCTGCGCGGCGGGCTGGACGAGGCCCGCAGGCGGCAGCTGCTGGAGCGCTTCGAGCTGGACCCGACGAAGAAGGGCCGCGCGTACTCCAAGGGCAACCGGCAGAAGGTGGCGCTCGTGGCCGCGTTCGCCTCCGACGTGGACCTGCTGATACTCGACGAGCCCACCTCCGGCCTCGACCCACTGATGGAGGAGGTCTTCCGTGAGTGCGTTCGTGAGGAACGCGACCGCGGCCGGACGGTGCTGCTGTCCAGTCACATCCTCAGCGAGGTCGAGGCCCTGTGCGACCGGGTCAGCATCATCCGGGGAGGGCGCACGGTGGAGACCGGGAGCCTGACCGAGCTGCGGCACCTCACCCGCACCTCGGTCACCGCGGAGCTGGCCGGCCGGCCGAACGGCCTCGGCCAACTGCCGGGCGTGCACGACCTCGACGTGCGCGGCAGCCACGTCCGGCTCCAGGTCGACACCGACAAGCTCGACGCCGTGCTGAGGCAGTTGAGCGAGACGGGCGTGCGCAGCCTGACCAGCACGCCGCCCACGCTGGAGGAGCTGTTCCTGCGGCACTACGAAGACAGCCCGGCCGGCCCGGCCGGCACCACCGGCGCCGTCGCGGCCGACGCGGAGGCCCGACGATGAACGCGCTCACCGGGACGGGCACGCTCACCCGGCTCGCGCTGCGCAGGGACCGCGTCATGATCCCGGCGTGGGTCGTGCCGATCGCCCTGCTGGTCGCGTCCACCGCCTCGGCCTTCGGCGGCCTCTACGACACCCCGGCGGAGCGCGCCGGGGTCGCGGCGAGCACGGCGGGCAACGGCTCGCTGCGCGCCCTGTACGGGCCGGTGTTCGACACGAGCATCGGCGGCCTGACGGCCTGGCGCATGATGGCCTTCGGTGCGGCGCTGGCCGGACTGATGGCGATGCTCCTGGTCGTATGGCACACCCGGGAGGAAGAGGAGGCCGGCCGGCTGGAGCTGGTCGGCGCGGGTGCCGTCGGACGACGGGCGCCGCTGGCCGCCGCCCTGGTCACCGGCATCGGGGCCTCGCTGCTCCTCGGACTGCTCGTCACCGCGGCCCTGCTCGGGCAGGGCGCGCGGGGCGCGGTGGCCTTCGGGATCGCCTTCGCCGGCGCGGGCTGCTCCTTCGCCGCGGTCGCGGCCGTCACGGCGCAGCTGACGGAGAGCGCGCGTGCGGCGCGGGGCATCGCGGGCGCGGTCCTGGGCCTCGCCTTCCTGACACGTGCCGTCGGCGACGCCGGCAGCGGCACCCTGACCTGGCTCTCGCCGCTGGGCTGGGCCGAGAACATACGCCCCTACGCGGACGAACGCTGGTGGGTGGCCGCCCTGTTCGCGGCCTGGGCCGCCGGTCTCGTCGCCGTCGCGTACGCCCTGGTGGCCCGGCGTGACATCGACGCCTCCCTGCTGCCGTCCCGCCCCGGCCCGGCCACCGCCGGTCCCCGGCTGCGTTCCGCACAGACGCTGGCCTGGCGGCTGCAGCGCGGCTCCCTGTGGGGGTGGACGGCGGGCTTCGCCGTGGGCGGCGGCGCGCTCGGCGGCCTCGCCAACGGGGCGGCCGACCTCGTCCGGGACAACGAGCAGCTCGCCGACGTCATGCGCGACATGGGCGGCGCCTCCGGGCTGGTCGACTCCTACCTCGCCTCCATGACCGGGGTGATGGGGATGATCGCCGCGATCTACGCCGTCCAGGCCGTGCTCCGGCTCCAGGGCGAGGAGAGCTCCGGCCGCGCCGAACCCGTCCTCGCCACGCCCGTGGGGCGGGTGCGCTGGGCCGCGGGCCACGCGCTGCTCGCCTTCGCCGGATCCGTGCTCCTCATGGCCGTCTCCGGCCTCACCATGGGAATCGGTTACGGGGCGACGGCCGGCGACACAGGCGGGCAGATGTGGCGGCTGGCGGGGGCGGGCCTGGTGCAGCTGCCCGCGGTCTGGTGCGTGGCCGCGGTGGCGCTGCTGCTGTACGGCGCGGCACCGAAGGCGGCGCGGGCGAGCTGGGGGGTGGCGTCACTGACGCTCGCCATCGGGCTCTACGGACCGGCGCTCAAGCTCTCGCCATGGGTGATGGACCTGTCCGTCTTCACGCACCTGCCGAAGGTGCCGTCGGCGGACGTCACCGTGACCCCGCTGGCGGTGCTCACCGTGCTGGCCCTCGCGCTCGCCGCCCTCGGGCTCGCGGCGCTGCGCCGCCGCGACATCACCGCGTGAGCCGCGGGACCCGGCCACCGGGCCGGGTCCCGCAGCGATCCGGAGGACAGGACCTAACAGGTGACGCGCAGTTCGCGCAGACCGCGGATGACGTAGCCCTCGTTCCAGGCGGGCTCCGCCGCGAGCTCCAGCCGCGGGGCGCGGCGCAGCAGCGCCGTGAAGGACGCGGCGAGTTCGATGCGGGCCAGCGGCGCGCCGAGGCAGTAGTGGATGCCGGCGCCGAAGGTGATGTGCGGGTTGTCGGCGCGGGAGAGGTCCAGCCGGTCGGGGTCGGGGAAGCGCTCCGGGTCACGGTTGGCGGAGCCGAAGAGCAGCGCCACCTCGCTGCCGCGCGGGATCACCGTGCCGCCCACCTCGATGTCGTCCAGCACCCAGCGCTCGAACATCTGCAGCGGGGTGTCGAAGCGCAGCAGCTCCTCGATGGCCGTCGGCAGCAGCTCCTCCGGTGCCGCGCGCAGCTCCGCCAGCTGCTCGGGGTGCCGGAAGAGCGTCCACCAGCCGTTGCCGGTGGTGTTGACGGTCGCCTCGTGGCCCGCGTTCAGCAGCAGCACGCAGGTGGAGACCATCTCCTGCTCGGTGAGCCGGTCGCCCTCGTCGTGCGCGGCGATCAGCGCGCTGATCAGGTCCTCGCCGGGCGCCTTGCGGCGTTCGGCGATCAGCTCGCGCAGGTAGGCGGAGAACTCCTCGCTCGCGCGGACCGCCCGGCGCGCGGCCTCCTCGGAGGGGTTGAGCTCGAACATCCCGACGATGTCGGCCGACCAGGGCCGCAGCAGGTGCCGGTCCGCGGCCGGTATCCCCAGCATCTCGGCGATGACGGCCACCGGCAGCGGTTCCGCGACCGTGGCGATGAGGTCGCCGCCGCCCTCCGCGACCAGCCGCTCCACCAGCTCCCCGGCGAGCCGCCGCACGGTCGGCGTGAGCCGCTCGACCGTGCGCGGGGTGAACGCCTTGGAGACCAGCCGCCGGATGCGGGTGTGGTCGGGGGCCTCCAGGTCGAGCAGGCCGTTGCCGTTGAGCGTGGTGAAGGGCTCGTGCTCCGGCGGCGGCGCGGTGCGGCCGAACTCCTCGTGGGTGAAGCGGTGCAGGTACGTCCGCCCGAGCCGCCGGTCCCGCAGCAGCGCGCTGACGTCCGCGAAGTGCGGGATGAGCCACTGCCGGCTCGGCTCGAACCAGTGCGCGCGCCCCTCCGCGCGCAGCCGGGCGTACGCGGGGTAGGGGTCGGCGACGAACTGCGGCGACCAGGGGTCGAAGGCGGTGGCAGTGCTGCTCATGTGCGGAGACTACCCTCCGCCGTTCAGCCGCCCGGGGTGACCAGCCGCGCCTCGTACGCGAAGACCGCCGCCTGGGTCCGGTCGCGCAGCCCCAGCTTCACCAGGACCCGGCTCACGTGCGTCTTGACCGTCGACTCGGCGACCACCAGATGGTCGGCGATCTCCGCGTTCGACAGTCCCTGGGCGACCAGCACGAGCACCTCGGTCTCACGCTCGGTGAGCTCCCCGACCCGGTCCTGGGCGGGCGGCCGGGGGGTGCCCAGCCGGTTGAACTCGGTGATGAGCCGCTTGGTGATCGCCGGGGCGAGCAGCGCGTCGCCGGCCGCCACGATCCGCACGCCGTCCGCGAGCTGACGGGCCGAGGCGTCCTTGAGCAGGAAGCCGGAGGCGCCCGCGCGCAGCGCCTGGTAGACGTACTCGTCCAGGTCGAAGGTGGTCAGCACGAGCACCTTCGCGTCGGCGTCCGCGGCGACGATCTCGCGGGTGGCCTCCAGGCCGTTGAGCTCGGGCATGCGGATGTCCATCAGCACGACGTCCGGCCGCAGCGCCGCCACCTGCTCGACCGCCTGCCGTCCGTCGACGGCCTCGCCGACGACCTCGATGTCGGGCTGGGCGCCCAGCAGCACCGAGAAGCCCTCGCGGACCATCATCTGGTCGTCCGCGATCAGCACCCGGATGGTGTTCCCGGTCATGCACGCTCCCCGGGGACCGGGATGAACACGCAGACCTCGTAGCCGCCGTCCTCGGTGGGCCCGTCGGTCATCTCGCCGCTCAGCATCGCCACCCGCTCCCGCATGCCGGCTATGCCGTGTCCCGCTCCGGGTGACGGTTTCACCAGGCCGCGCGGCGGGCCGTTGACGACGCGCAGCCCGAGCCCGCCGAGGACGTAGCTGACCTCGACCCGGGCGGCGGCGCCCGGCGCGTGCCGCAGGCTGTTGCTCAGCGCCTCCTGGATGATCCGGTACGCCGACAGCTCGACTCCCTGCGGCAGCTCGCGCACCGCGCCGGTCACCGTCCGCTCCACCTCCAGCCCCGCCTCGCGCACGTTGGCCACGAGCCGGTCCAGGTCGGCGAGGGTCGGCTGCGGCGCGTCGGGGGCCTGGTAGTCCTCGGCCCGTACGACCCCGAGGACGCGGCGCAGCTCGGTCAGGGCGATGACGGCGTTCTCACGGATGATCGAGAAGCTCTTGGTCAGCTCCTCGGGCGGGTCCTCCACCCGGTACGGCGCGGCCTCCGCCTGGATCGCGATCACGGACATGTGGTGGGCGACGACGTCGTGCAGCTCACGGGCGATGGTCGTGCGCTCCTCCAGGAGCGTGCGCCGGGTCCGCTCGACCTCGGTCACGGCGACCTGGGCGGCGACCTCCTGCCGGGACTGGCGCAGCCCGCGCACCGCCGACACGACGGACACCACGACGGCGGAGAGGAAGATCATGATGAACGGGTCCGAGCCGTACCCGCTCGACAGCCCCTGGAAGGCCAGCGCCACAGCGGCGGTCAGCAGCCACATCTCGGCGGCCACCCGCGCCCGGGTGCGCGCCGCCACCACGCCCAGCACCGTCAGGTGCGAGACGAAGCCGGCGTCCGTCCACGGATACGTGGAGGCCCAGCCGGAGCCGAACACCCCGGTGAGCACCGCGGCACCGACGGACAGCCACCACGCGCCGATCGGCCGGAACATCGTGGTGAGCAGGGGCACACCGACCAGCAGGGCCAGCACGAAGCCGCCCGGCCCGCCCACGCTCTCCGTCGAGACGAACATCAGGAAGACCGTGAAGCAGGTCAGCGCCGCGTGCGGCATCCAGCGCCCGTACCCCCGGAGCCTGCGCGGCACCACGGCGAGCAGCGGGTGCCCTTCGCGCAGCGGTGGCATCGGCCGGAAGGCGAAGCCGTCGGTGATCAGGTCGTGCCGCAGCCCGCTGAGGGCGCCGCGGGCCATGCGGAGCTCGGTCCGCAGCGAGGTCTGGCTTGTCTCGGTCACGCTCTCACGGTAGGCAATCCGCGTGTCGCCGTCGTCACCTGCGAAGACGATGTGGCGGCGTCATCCTCAAGTAGGACCTCCCGCAGGAGGACGCCTCACCAGGCGAGCTGGGCGATCTCCTCGGCGACCACGGCCGCCGCGTCCGCCGCCGGGTCGATCACCGGGAAGTGGCCCACACCCGCCAGCAAGGTCAGCTGGACCTCCTCCCCCGCCTTCGCCGATGCCGCCGCGAAGGCCTCCGCGACCTGCGGCGGTACGACCTCGTCGCGGTCGCCGTGCACGACGGTCACGGGGATGCCGGTGGGCAGCAGCGCCGCCGGGTCGGTCTCGGCCCGGCGCTCGGCGAGCAGTTCGGGCCCGCCCAGCAGTTCGGCGACCGCCCCGGAGCACACGTCGCGCTCCACGGCGGCCTCGAAGTCGGCGATGGGCGCGAGCGCCACCACCCCGCGCAGCGTGGGCGCGCCGGGGCGGTGCCAGCGCGACCCGGCCGGCAGCACGTGCCGGGCGGCCGCCCACAGCGCGAGGTGGCCACCGGCCGAGTGACCGGTGAGCACGATCCGCCGGACGTCGACGGTGTCCTCGCCCAGGGCGGCCACGGCCAGCGCCGCGACGGCGTCGGTGGCCGCCGCCACGTCGTCGAAGGTGTCCGGCCAGCGGCCCGCGACCGTACCGCCGTTGCCCCGGCGGTACTCCACCGAGGCCACCGCGAAGCCGTGCCGGGCGAGCAGGTCCGCGAGCGGTGAGACGTGCGTCCTGTCGTACGGCGCCCGCCAGGCGCCGCCGTGCAGCAGCACGACCAGCGGCCCCGGCCGTGTGCCGTCCGCCCCGGGCCGCGGACGGTAGAAGTCCACGACCTGGTCCGGGTGGTCGCCGTAGGCGGCCGTGGCGTCCGGGGGGACGGGGGCGTGCGAGAACGCGGACGCCTCCTCGGCCGCGGCCCGCTCCGCGGGGTCCCGCGGAGCGGACCGGGGCCCCACCGCGTCGGCGCGGCCGTCGGCGCCTGCCGGAATGGTGTCGCTCGACGAGGTGGGATCGGACATGCGTTACCGCGTCCCTTCCAGGACCTGGGCCAGCACCCGCGCCGCCCGCTCGGCGTCCGCGAAGCGCGTGTACAGCGGGGTGAATCCGAAGCGGAGGATATCCGGCTCGCGGAAGTCGCCGACGACGCCCCTGGCGATCAGCTCCCCCATCACCGCGCCCGCGCCGGAGCAACGCAGCGCGACCTGGCTGCCCCGCTCGGCGTGCGCGGCCGGGGTGACCGACCGTACGGCGCCGTCCGGCACGTACGCCGCGACGCACTCCAGGAAGAAGTCGGTGAGGGCGAGGCTCTTGGCCCGCACGGCGTCCAGGGACACGCCGTCCCAGACGTCGAGGGCCGTGTCCAGCGCCAGCAGCGACAGGATCTCCGGGGTGCCGACCCGGCCCCGGACGCTGCCGTCGGCGGGCCGGTAGGCGGCCTCCATCGCGAACGGGTCGCGGTGGGAGTTCCAGCCGGGGAGCGGGGAGTCGAAGCGCGGCTGCAGGTCACGGCGGACGTACAGGTACGCGGGCGCGCCGGGGCCGCCGTTGAGGTACTTGTACGTGCAGCCGACGGCCAGGTCCACGCCGTGCTCGTCCAGGCCGACCGGCAGGGCCCCGGCCGTGTGGCAGAGGTCCCAGACCACCAGGGCGCCGGCCGCGTGCACGGCGGCGGTGGTGGCCGGCAGGTCGTGCAGCCGGCCGGTGCGGTAGTCCACGTGGTTGACCAGCGCGACGGCGGTGCGCGGGCCCGCCGCGGCGGCGACCTCCGCGGCGTCGACCGCGCGGATCGCGCACCCGGTCATACGGGCGGCGGACTCCGCGATGTACCCGTCCGTCGGGAAGGTGGCGGCGTCGACCAGCACCTCGTCACGGGCCGGATCGGTCTGCCGGGCCATCCGGACGGCGCCGACGACGGCCTTGAAGACGTTGACGCTGGTGGAGTCGCCGGCCACGACCTGGCCCGGGGCGGCGCCTACGAGCGCGCCGATGCGGTCTCCGATCCGCTCCGGCGCCGTCCACCAGCCGCTCTCGGTCCAGGAGCGGATGCGCATCTGCCCCCACTCGCGCGCGACCACGTCCGCCATCCGGTCCTGCACCCCGGCGGGCAGCGCGCCCAGCGAGTTGCCGTCCAGGTAGACCACGTCGTCCAGCACGAAGCGGTCGCGGAGCTTGGCCAGCTCGTCGGCGGTGTCGAGGCGGGCGGCCCGCGCCGCCGGGGACTCGGTGGGCTTCATCGCGTCAGACATGGCTGCGGGCCGTCCAGAGCTCGGGGAACACGTTCTTGGTCGCGCGCTTCTCCAGCCAGGAGACCCCGGCGGAGCCTCCGGTGCCGGTCTTGGCGCCCATCGCGCGGCGGGTCGCCACCAGGTGGTCGTTGCGCCAGCGCCACACCAGCTCGGCCACCTCGGTCAGCGCCTCGCCCAGCCGGACGAGTTCGTCCTCCTGGTCACCGGCGTAGACGGCCTGCCAGGCCCGCTCGACCGCCGGGTCGGCCTCGTAGCGCTGCGAGAGGTCGTCGCGCTGCGGGACGTCGTGGCCGCGGCGGGCCAGCAGCCGCAGCACCTCGTCGTAGAGGCTGGGTTCGTGCAGCGCCTTCTGCAGCTCGTCGTGCACCCGCGGCGCGCCGCGGTGCGGGACCAGCATCGACGCGGACTTCTCGCCGAGCAGGAACTCCATGCGCCGGTACATCGCGGACTGGAAGCCCGAGCCCTCGCCGAGGGCGGCGCGGTAGGCGTTGAACTGCGCCGGGGTGAGGTGGGCGATCGGCTCCCACGAGGCGTTGAGCGACTGCAGTTCGTAGGTGCTGCGCTTGAGCGCGGCCAGCGCGGTGGGCAGGTCGTCGGCCGCGAGCGCACGGGAGGCGGTCTCCCACTCGTGCACGATGACGGTGAACCACAGCTCCATGACCTGGGTGGTGACCAGGAAGACCATCTCGCCGGGGTCGTCGGAGCGGGGGTGCTGCAGATGGGTGAGGACGTCGGCCTGGACGTAGTCCTCGTACGGGGTGGTCCCTTCGAAGTCCAGGTTCGGGGCCTCGGGGGCCGCCTGGGAAACGTCGGGGCGGTGGGACATCGGTGTCTCCGTGGATACGAGCTACCGGGTAGCGGTCTGTCCCGCGCGCCGTCGCGGCGGGACCCCGGTCCCCTCGGGCCCGCGCTCTACCGGCGCCGGGCCCAACGGGCATCATGCGTGGTCAGAGCACGCTACGGCAAGACCTGCCCGGCGCGCGCGCCGGACAGGTCGGGGGTGGATGCCGTGGTCGGCGGCGGGGCGGTGGCTCAGCCGAGGGTGTCGGCGGCGGTCTGGGAGGAGTCCCGCAGGAAGGTGCTGCAGCGCTCGTACTCCTCCTGCTCGCCGATCGCCTGGGCGGCGCGCGCCAGGGCGTGCAGGGCCCGCAGGAAGCCGCGGTTGGGCTCGTGCTCCCAGGGCACCGGGCCGTGGCCCTTCCAGCCGTTGCGGCGCAGCGCGTCCAGGCCGCGGTGGTAACCCGTGCGGGCGTAGGCGTACGACTCGACGACCCGGCCGCCCTCGAAGGCGTCGTCCGCGAGCTGCGCCCAGGCCAGGGAGGACACCGGGTACTTGGCGGCGACCTCGGAGGGGGCCGCTCCCGAGGCGAGCAGCTCGCGCGGCTCGGGGTCGTCGGGCAGGTTCGTCGGGGGCGGTCCCCCGAGCAGGTTCTCGTGAATGGCCATGGGTTCCAGTATGGCCGGGGCCCGGCCCTCCGCGTGGAAGGGCCGGGCCCGGTGCGTACCGCCGTGCGGGGCGGTTACTTGAGCTTGGTGCCGGCGGAGCGCAGGTCCTGGCAGGCCTCGAGGACGCGGGCGGCCATGCCGGCCTCGGCCAGCTTGCCCCAGCTGCGCGGGTCGTAGGTCTTCTTGTCGCCGACCTCGCCGTCGATCTTCAGCACGCCGTCGTAGTTGCGGAGCACGTGGTCCGCGACCGGGCGGGTGAAGGCGTACTGCGTGTCGGTGTCGATGTTCATCTTGACCACGCCGTTCTCCAGCGCGGTGGCGATCTCCTCCTTGGTGGAGCCGGAGCCGCCGTGGAATACGAAGTTGAACGGGTCCTGCTTGCCGAACTTGGCGGCCACGCCCTCCGCGAGCTCCTTCAGCAGCTCGGGACGGAGCACGACGTTGCCCGGCTTGTAGACGCCGTGGACGTTGCCGAAGGACGCGGCGAGCAGGTACCGGCCCTTCTCGCCCAGGCCCAGCGCCTCGGCGGTGCGGATGGCGTCCTCGACCGTGGTGTACAGCTTGTCGTTGATCTCGTGGGTGACGCCGTCCTCCTCGCCGCCGGTGGGAGTGATCTCCACCTCGAGGATGATCTTCGCCTTGGCCGCCTCGGCCAGCAGCTCCTGGGCGATGGCGAGGTTGTGGTCGAGGGTCTCGGCGGAGCCGTCCCACATGTGCGACTGGAACAGCGGGTTGCGGCCGGCCGCCACGCGCTCCTGGGAGATCGCCAGCAGCGGGCGCACGTAGCCGTCCAGCTTGTCCTTCGGGCAGTGGTCGGTGTGCAGCGCGATGTTGACGGGGTACTTCTCGGCGACGACGTGCGCGAACTCGGCCAACGCCACCGAACCGGTGACCATGTCCTTCTTGTACTGGCCACCGAGGAACTCGGCGCCGCCCGTCGAGATCTGGACGATGCCGTCGCTCTCCGCCTCCGCGAAGCCGCGCAGCGCGGCGTGCAGGGTCTGGGTCGAGGTCACGTTGATGGCCGGGTAGGCGAACTTGCCGGCCTTCGCCCGGTCGAGCATCTCGTTGTAGATCTCGGGGGTTGCGATGGGCATCTGTCCGCTCCTTGTGATGTGCGGGTTGTTCGGTGAGTGACCCTGACCTGGGATCGACGTCATCGTCGCCCCCATCTTGGCAGACTTGCGCGAGAGCTCCACACACTGCGCAGCACGGACATACCTCAGGGGTGAAGGGTTTCACGTGAAACCCTTCACCCCTGAGGGAAAGCGCAGGTCAGACGGCCAATCAGCCCAGGCCGAGATCGTCCAGACCGAAGGCGCGGACGTACGGGAGACCGGCCTGCGCGATGGCCCCGGCGGCGCCCCGCTCGACGATCACGGCGACGGCCACGACCTCGGCGCCGGCCTCGCGCGCGGCCTCCACCGCGGTCAGCGGCGAGCCACCGGTGGTCGAGGTGTCCTCGACCACCAGCACCCGGCGGCCCTTGATGTCCGGCCCCTCGATGCGGCGCTGCATGCCGTGTGCCTTCTGCGCCTTGCGCACCACGAAGGCGTCCAGCCGGCGGCCGCGGGCCGCGGCGGCGTGCAGCATCGAGGTGGCGACCGGGTCGGCGCCGAGGGTGAGCCCGCCGACGGCGTCGAAGTCCAGGTCGGCGGTGGCGTCGAGCATCACCTGACCCACCAGCGGAGCGGCTTCGGCGTCCAGCGTGATCCGGCGCAGGTCGATGTAGTAGTCGGCCTCGAGACCCGAGGAGAGGGTCACCTTGCCGTGCACCACGGCCTTGTCCTTGATCTGCTGCAGCAGGGCATCACGCGCGTCGCTCATGGCCACGAGCCTAGCCCAGCGGCTCCCAGGCCCAGGTGGCGCGCATCTCCAGCGGGTCGATCGGGGTGACCAGGCGCGGCGCGGTGTTCAGCCCGTTCGGGGGGCCCGACTGCGGCTCCACGCAGATGGCCGGGGGCTGTTCGTCGTAGACGACGACCCACTCGGCGGGGCTGGTGATCCGCAGCCGTAGCTCGCCCGGCCACGTCAGGGTGACGTCCACACCGTCCGGCATGCCGAAGCAGTCGTCCCAGGGGCGGGGCCCCGGCTCCACCCGGTGGCCGGTGGGCAGGTGGTCCTCGCCGCGCTCCTCCATCCAGCCGGGGGTGAAGTCGATCAGGGCGTCCTGCCCGCCCCGGCCGAGGTTGCGCAGGAACCAGGGGTGCCAGCCGGCCTGGGCCGGAAAGGAGTCGTCCGTGGTCTCCACGCTCATCGTGAGGTCCAGACGGTCCTGCGACAGCTCGAAGCGCTGGCTGACCCGGCCCTTGTACGGCCAGGGCTCGGCCAGGTCGTAGTAGAAGCAGGCGCTGGTGCCGGTGGCGCCCGGGGCCTCCTGCCAGGCGACGTGCCGGCCGGTGCCGTGGATGGCGTGCGGGCCCGCGTCCCGCGGCATCTGGTGCAGCACCCCGCCGTTGCGGAACTGCCCGTCCCGAGTGCGGCCGCACCACGGGACCATCGGGAAGGACCCGAAGTTGGGGCCCTGCCGCAGCAGCTCGACGCCGCCGACGGTCAGCGAGCCGACTCGGCAGCCGAGATCCGGAAGGATCGTCAGCCGCGCCGGTCCGGCTTCGAGTTGGACTGCGTGCTCGTCGTCTCGCCCGTCAGGGGTCTCATCCGTGGCCACGGCACAGACCCTACGGGAACGAGCGCCTGCGTCGCCGCAGCACCCGCCCCGCGACCACGGCCGACAGCAGCAGCGCCGCCGCGGCCGGCGCGTAACGGCGCAGCGAGGCGGCCGCGGCGCCGCTCTGCGGTGCGGGCACCGGGGCGTAGCGGCCGCGCGGCGGGGCGTGGTCGACCTCCTCGGCGCTGCGGCCGATCAGGGTGCGGCGGGCGTGCGCGGCCTCCGCGGGCAGGTCGATGCCGGCCGGGTCCTCGGGGACCCTGGCCACCGCCTCCGCTCCGGGCAGCACCTCGCCGACGGCCTCCGCGCCGTCCGCGTCCTCCAGCTCGGGGAGTTCCTCCAGCTCACGCAGCTCCTGGGCGTCGTGCCCGGCGAACTCGTCGAGCTGCGCGGGCAGGTCGTCGGCGAGGTCCTCGGCACCGGCGTCCTCCACGGCCGGCTCGGGCGCCCCCGCCGGTGCCTGCTCCTCCAGGTCGGAGGTGAGCGCGGCGACGAAACGGTCCAGCAGGCGGTGGCCGGCGGCGGTGACCGTCGCCTCCTCGTACTCGCCGAGCCGCCCGTCGGCCTGCACGGTGCCGCTGAAGGTCAGCAGGGCGCCGCCCGACACGGCGTCCACGCCGAGCTCCAGCGCCAGCTTGACCGTGCCCGCGCCGCGCGACTCCACCGCCTCGCCCTCGACGGCCAGCCCGCCGCCGCGCGGGACCAGTCGCAGTGTGCCGCGGTAGGTGATGGTCGAGCCGCCGATCCGGAGCCTCAGCCGGCCGGCGAGCCCTTCCTCGGCGCCGGCGTCCCGCTGGAGGCCGGGCACGCAGCGCGCCACGCGCTCCAGGTCGGCGAGGGACCGGCGAATGGTTTCGGCCGGAAACGGAACGAACACCTCATGCGGCTCCATGCCGCGAGCCTAATCCGCCGGGCGGTGCTTCGGTGCCGATTCCCCGCCGGTTCGCCCTCACCCGGAGCGCGGATGCATCAGCGTCGACGGGGGCAGGTCACGCAGCGGGGACCGCGCGGCCCGCCGGACCGCCGAGGCGAGCGCGGCGGGGGACAGCGACCGCAGCCGCGGCGCGTCCGCGGGCAGCCGCGGGGCCGGGGCGCGGTGCCGGGCGGCGAGGACGAAGCCCCAGTCCTCGTCCCCGCGGCCGGTGCCGATCCAGTAGTCGGCGGTGCGCAGCCCGGACGCCCGTACCGTCGCGTCGACGGTCCAGAAGCCGCGCCGGGCGGCGCCGGGCGCTCCCGCGTGCACGGCGAGCCGCCCGCCCGGGGCGAGCACGCGCCCGGCCAGCCCGTAGAACTCCTGCGAGTACAGCTTGGCGCTGCGCGAGATCCCCGGGTCGGGGAGGTCGGCGAGCACGACGTCGTACCCGCCCGGCGGTCGCGGCGGCCCCTCCCGGCGCAGCCAGTCGAAGACGTCCGCGGCCGCCACCTCGATCCGGGGGTCGCGGTAGGCGTGCCGGTTGAGGCGGGCCAGCGCGGGGTCGTCCCGCGCCAGGGCGAGGAGCCGGGCGTCGGGGTCGACCAGGGTCACCGAGCCGACCCCCCGGTAACGCAGCACCTCGCGCAGCGCGAGCCCGTCGCCGCCGCCGAGGATCAGCACCCGGCGGTGCCGGCCCGCCATGGCGGGGTGCACCAGCGCCTCGTGGTAGCGGTACTCGTCCCGGCCGCGGACCCGCAGCCGGCCGTCGAGGAAGAGCTGCAACGGAGCCGAGGTGAGCACGACCTCCTGGACGGCGGTCTGCTCGGCGAGCCGCACGTCGCCGCCGTACACCGCCTGCCGGGCCGCCCGCTCGAACGGCCCGGCGGCCCAGGCCGCCGCCGCCAGCACCGCGAGGACCACGAGGTTGGCGGCGATCAGCCGGGCCCGGGCACGTGGCGTGACGTCACTGCGGAAGAGCCAGAGCACGATGGCGCCGCCCGCCACGGCGTTGACCGCGCCCGTGACGAGCGCCCCGGTCAGCTGGCCGTAACAGGGCAGCAGGAGGAAGGGGAAGGCCAACCCGCCGACCAGCGCGCCCACGTAGTCCGCGGCGAAGAGGTCGGCGACGGCACCGCCCGCGTCCTGCCGCCGGACCCGCTGGATCAGCGTCATCAGCAGCGGGATCTCGGCGCCGATCAGCACGCCGATGGCGAAGGCGAAGACCGCCATCGCGGGCCGGGACTGGCCGAACCAGGCGAAGCTGGCGTACAGCGCCATCACCGAGAGCCCGCCGACCAGCGCCAGCACGATCTCGACGGCCGCGAAGCCGATCGCCGGCGCGCAGCTGAGCCGCTTGGCCAATAGGGAGCCGACGCCCATGGCGAAGACCATCACGGACAGCACGATCGAGGCCT
This sequence comes from Streptomyces sp. PA03-6a, assembly GCF_033792765.1. Taxonomy (NCBI): domain Bacteria; kingdom Bacillati; phylum Actinomycetota; class Actinomycetes; order Kitasatosporales; family Streptomycetaceae; genus Streptomyces; species Streptomyces sp. PA03-6a. The sequence goes on from NZ_JARAVK010000116.1 coordinate 27,507, forward strand.
GCGTCACGGAGTCGCCGACCAGGTACGAGGCGAGCGCGACCAGTTCGAGCTCGTACACCAGGCCGCAGGCGGCGCAGACGAAGACCGCGGCCAGGACCAGCGCCCTGGCCGCGGCCACCGGGACGGGGAGCCGCAGCCTGCAGGCGCGCGGGGCGGCCCGGGCCGTACGGGAGGTGGACTGGTCGATCATGCTTGCACGCTATGTCAGGTATATGGCGGTCCACGTCACCCACAGGAGTGCAATTCGTGGCACTTGGCGGCGCGTTGACGCCGTGCCGGCCACGGGCGTACCACCGCGCTCACGGCTGCGCGCTGAGGGTCGAACGGGTCGCCACCAGGCGTCCTTCCTGGGGGTACGCGTGCCAGGTGCGCCACAGGACGCTGCCGCCGCGGTACTGCACGAGCATCGCGGTGAAGGCGTGCGGATCACCCGGGAACGTCCCCGCGAGGCCATTGGGGTGATCGGCCACCAGCGCGAGCAGCTCCTGCGCCCGCCCCGCGAAGCCCCCCCGGGAGAGCGTCTCGATCCGCGCCGCGAACTCGTAGTCCCAGCCGGCGATCCGCCGCGCCACACCGAACGGCAGCGGCGCGCTGGTGCCCGGCAGGCAGGCGACGGTCTCCGAGCAGCGGCCGCGGGCCGAGTCCAGGATGACCTGGTGGGAGGCGCCGAGCAGCCGCAGCTGGACCTGGACGCGGGGGGCGGCGGGCGCCGCGGGCGCACCGGAACCGGCGCCCGGGAGCTCGCGGTCGAGCACGGCGAGCGCCGGCAGCTCGTCCTTCCCCAGACACCAGGCCAGGTCGCCGGCGCGGGTGTCGGTGTAGGCAGTCTGAAGCATGGTGAGCATGAAGTCGGCTCCGCAGGCACATCGCGAGCAAGCGAGGGGAGGTCACGGGCATGGGGGGAGAGGACGCGCCGACCCGCGCCTGTGGGGGAGAACGTCCGTCGGCTCGTGCCCACGAGGGGTCGGTGAATACGCAATCATGAATGGCGCGTCGCCTTCAGCGTTTTTACCCATCTCCACCCCCTTTACATCCGCAAGGGCCCGGACGGGTTCAGGTGTTCACTACAAATGCGCCCGACGGGTGAGTAACCCGCCGGGCGCATATGCGATTCGGCACGGGCAATACGCAATTTCGTATCGTCAGCTTCCGCCGCCACAGCCACCGCCGCCACAGCCACCGCCGCCCCCGCCGCACGAGCTGCTCCCCCCGCCGCACGAGCTCCCGCCGCCGCAGGAGTGGTGGCCTCCCCCGTGGTGGCCAGCAGTCCTGCGGGCGCTGGGGCGCGTGCGGCGGGGGGAGAAGCTCCTGTCTCTAATACACATCTCCAGGCCCACGAGACCTGTCGACTACGCGAATAGAGCCGTCGGGTCGATAAAAGTGA